>JANPAY010000446.1:0-11852 GCA_031430155.1 Comamonadaceae bacterium | reverse complement strand
CAAACGGATTCATTCAAGGTGTTTTTTGCCGACTAGCTCGGTATAAGACTCGAATCTGTTTTAGACCTTAACCTTTGATTTTATTGGAATTATTATGTCAGTATCCATGCGCGATATGCTGGAAGCGGGTGTCCATTTCGGCCACCAAACACGTTTCTGGAACCCTAAGATGGCCCCGTTTATTTTTGGCCATCGCAACAAAATTCACATCATTAACTTGGAAAAATCGTTGCCGATGTTCCAAGACGCAATGAAATTTGCAAGCCAAACTGCTGCCAAGCGTGGCACGATTTTGATGGTGGGCACGAAGCGTCAAGCACGCGAATTCATCGTTGAAGAAGCTGCCCGTGCAGGCGTGCCTTTCGTGAGCCAGCGCTGGCTCGGCGGTATGCTGACCAACTTCAAAACCGTTAAAACGTCGATCAAACGCCTCAAAGATATGAAGGCGCAGATGGAAACAGGTCTTGATGCACTCAGCAAAAAAGAACAACTCACCTTCAGCCGCGAAATCGCGAAGCTTGAGCGTGACATTGGCGGCATTCAAGACATGAGCGAACTGCCAAGCGCGATTTTTGTGATTGACGTGGGCTATCACAAGATTGCGTTGCAAGAAGCTGCCAAGCTGGGCATCCCAGTGATTGGCGTGGTTGATACTAACCACTCGCCAGTTGGCATCGCATATCCAATCCCAGGTAACGACGATTCATCCAAGGCTGTACAGCTTTACGCTCGCGGTATTGCTGACGCTATTTTGGCTGGCCGCGCAAACGCGGTTCAAGAGGTGGTAGCGGCTGTGGCTGAGAGCGCTGACGAATTTGTGGAGGTGACTGAGTAATGTCTGTCATCACAGCAAGCATGGTCGCGGAACTCCGCGCCAAAACAGATGCGCCCATGATGGAGTGCAAAAAAGCTTTGACTGAAGCCGCTGGCGATATGGTGAAAGCCGAAGAGTTACTCCGCGTCAAGCTGGGCAGCAAGGCCAGCAAAGCCGCTAGCCGCGTGACGGCTGAAGGCGTTGTGATGATGGGTGTCAGTGGTGACACGGGTTCGATGCTAGAAGTCAATTGTGAGACCGACTTTGTGACTAAAAACGATAGCTTCTTGGCGCTTTGCCAAGCAGCAGCGGATTTGGTTGCTAAGCACAATCCAGCGAATGTCGCTGCTTTGTCTGAACTGCCTTACAGTTTGGACGGCTTTGGTCCGACGCTAGAAGACGTGCGCAAAGGCTTGATTGGCAAGATTGGCGAGAACATGAGCTTGCGCCGCTTTAAGCGCTTTACAGGCTCTGCGTTGGCAACTTATTTGCACGGCACACGCATTGGTGTGGTTGTGGAATATGCAGGCGATGCGACGGCTGCCAAAGACGTGGCCATGCACATTGCGGCTATGAAGCCAGTGTCCATGACGAGCAGCGACGTGCCACAAGCTTTGATTGATACCGAGCGCTCAGTGGCAACGGCTAAAGCAGCAGAGTCAGGCAAGCCGCCTGAAATCGTTGCCAAGATGATTGACGGCTCTGTGCAAAAGTACCTGAAAGAAGTTAGCTTGTTTGACCAGTCTTTCGTGAAAAACGATAAGTTGACCGTGGCAGCGATGCTCAAGTCAGTCAACACGACAATGACAGGTTTCACCATGTACGTTGTCGGCGAAGGCATTGAGAAGAAGGTGGACGATTTTGCTGCTGAAGTGGCTGCCCAAGTGGCTGCCGCCAAGGGTCAGTAAAGCGGTTGCTGAAATCATAAAAAAGGCGCACACGATGCGCCTTTTTTATAATCTAAAAATACAATTCACTTAAGCTTAATTAAACCCATGAAACAGGAGCACACCATGACAAGTCCAGCCACAAGCGGTAAGCCTTACAAACGCATTTTGCTGAAACTTTCGGGTGAGGCCTTGATGGGGGATGATGCGTTTGGTATTAATCGCGCCACCATTGTTCGTATGGTGGAAGAAATTGCCGAGATCACTCGCATGGGAGTTCAAGTAGCCGTGGTGATTGGCGGGGGGAACATCTTTCGCGGGGTAGCGGGTGGATCGGTTGGTATGGATCGCGCAACAGCGGACTACATGGGTATGCTAGCCACCGTGATGAACGCACTCGCGCTGGGCGACACGATGAATAAAGCAGGTCTGACAGCCCGCGTGATGTCTGCGATTGCGATTGAGCAGATTGTTGAGCCTTATGTCCGTCCTAAAGCGCTGCAATATTTGGAAGAGGGTAAGGTC
The DNA here is from genome assembly GCA_031430155.1 of Comamonadaceae bacterium. Classification (GTDB taxonomy): domain Bacteria; phylum Pseudomonadota; class Gammaproteobacteria; order Burkholderiales; family Burkholderiaceae_C; genus JASGCK01. Next base: position 9,626 of record JANPAY010000446.1, on the reverse strand, counting down.
GTCATTTTTGCAGCGGGCACAGGCAATCCATTTTTTACAACCGATACGGCTGCCGCATTGCGCGGCGCAGAGATCGGTGCCGAGGTGGTTCTCAAAGCCACGAAAGTTGACGGGGTGTATAGCGCAGATCCAGCAAAAGACCCTAAAGCCACACGCTACTCGACAATTACATTTGACGAGGCGATTAGCCGCAATTTGGGTGTGATGGATGCGGCCGCTTTTGCGTTGTGCCGCGATCAAAAATTACCCATCAAGGTGTTTTCCATCTTCAAGCACGGCGCGCTCAAGCGCGTCGTTGAAGGCGACGACGAAGGCACGTTGGTGACTGTTTAAAAAAGCAATAGAGGGCATCATCATGAGCATTGAAGACATCAAAAACAACGCTGCGACCAAGATGGGTTTGTCCATTGAAGCGCTCAAAAGCAACCTGGCCAAAGTCCGCACAGGACGCGCCAATCCAGCCATGCTGGACTCGGTGCAGGTTGACTATTACGGCTCGCCCGTGCCGCTATCACAGGTGGCGAACTTGTCGCTGATAGATTCCCGCACGATTAGCATCCAGCCTTGGGAAAAAGGTATGGGGGCTAAAATTGAAAAGGCGATTCGCGAATCTGACTTAGGTCTGAATCCTTCCAGTATGGGCGACCTCATCCGTGTCCCAATGCCGCCTATGAGTGAAGAGCGCCGCAAGGAGATGACGAAGCTGGCGCGCAACGAAGGCGAAGCCGCCAAAATTGCGGTGCGTAATTTGCGTCGTGATGCGAATGAGTCAGTCAAAAAACTTGTGAAAGACAAAGAAGCTTCGGAAGACGATCAAAAACGCTGTGAAGCGGATGTGCAAAAGTCCACCGATGCGAGAATTAATGAAGTGGATGCCTTAGTTGCAGCCAAAGAAAAAGACATTTTGGCGGTTTGATTGACTGGTTTAAGAGTCATTCCACACCACATCGCCATTGTGATGGATGGCAATGGGCGTTGGGCAAAAAAGCGATTTCTGCCGCGTCTTGCGGGCCATAAACAAGGCGTAGAAGCATTACGAACGTGCGTTCAAGATTGCCGTGAGCGTGGCGTGCGGGTTCTCACTGTGTTTGCGTTTTCTTCCGAAAACTGGAACCGCCCCGCTGATGAAGTGTCTGGTTTGATGGAGCTTTTGGGCTTGGCTGTCGTTCGTGAAATCAAAGCCTTGTCGGACAATGGCGTGAGACTTTGTTTCGTTGGTGATCGCTCAGCCTTGTCCCCAAAACTCATAGCTGCTTTGGTGGATGCTGAGCAAAAAACCGAAGCCAATGAGCAACTTATATTGAATGTCTGCTTGAACTACGGTGGACGCTGGGATATCGCGCAGGCCGCATCTGGCTTGGCCTCCAGCGGTGCGAATATTACGCCAGAGAGCCTCGACCGGGCAATGGCGATGTCGCATGTCCCTGATCCTGATCTTTTTATTCGTACGGGCGGCGAGCAGCGGCTTAGCAACTTTTTACTTTGGCAATCGGCGTATTCAGAACTCTATTTTTCGGATTGCCTGTGGCCTGATTTTGGTGCGAAGGACTTGGATGCTGCAATTGCCGCGTATAGTGGACGAGAACGCCGATTTGGCAAGACCTCAGAACAACTCACGCCAACTTTGAAAGAGCCTCATGCTGATTAAACGCATCATTACAGCTGTTGTCTTACTGGCGATTTTGCTGCCGGCTTTATTTTTAGGCTCGCCTAACGTTTTCAATGCCCTGACACTCATTTTGATCGCTGCGGGCGTTTGGGAGTGGTCACGCATGAATGGTTATAGCCAAACCAAAGCTATTTTTTTTGCGCTAGATGCTTTTGTGATTTGTGCAGGGTTGATGGTCCTTGGGCTGACGCGTAATCCGATGCCGATGCTGTGGTTGCTGGCGACGACGCTGTGGGTTTTGATTGCGAGTTATTTGTTAAGCACTGGCGTAGCAAGTTGGGCGCGCGTCCCGCAAACGATTCGTTTGATTCTTGGTGTACTGCTTATTTGTACAACTTGGTTGGCAGTTTCGCAGCTGCGACAAATCGGCATCAATTTGTTGCTCTCGACGCTGCTGCTTGTTTGGGCAGCTGATATTTTTGCTTACGCAGCAGGCAGGCTGTTTGGTGGCAAGCTATTCGGGGCTCGCAAATTGGCTGCGAGCATAAGTCCTGGCAAAACTTGGGAAGGCGTTTTGGGTGGTTTTGTGGGCGTTTTGTTGGTTGCTTATTTTTGGCTTTGGGTGGATCAAAACTACTCCTCCGATAGTCTGAGCCTCTATACCTTGCTCCAAGAGCGCTTTGGTTGGTTCATGCTGTTAGCTTTGGTCTTTTTAACGATGCTGGCTGTCGTGGGGGATTTGATTGAATCGCTCGTTAAGCGTAGTGCTGGCGTGAAAGACTCAAGTGGATTACTCCCTGGTCATGGCGGCGTGCTTGACCGCGTCGATGCGCTCTTGCCAGTACTGCCTGTGGCGATGTTTTTTGTGAGCTGGTCATGACGACAAAACAGCGCATCACGATTTTGGGATCGACTGGTTCGGTTGGCGTCAATACGCTGGACGTGATTGCAAGGCATCCTGACCGCTTTGAAGTGTTTGCTTTAACGGCTGCCACGAAGTGGGAGTTGCTACTTAAGCAGTGCGCCGAATTTAAGCCTATGTTTGTGGCCATGGTCGATGCTGATGCTGCGGCAAAACTAGCCGAACGCCTGAAAGCTGAAGGGCTTGCAACGCATGTGTTTGTTGGCTCGCAGGCCATATGTGACGTGGCTCGCGAAGAACGTGTTGATACGGTGATGGCGGCGATCGTTGGTGCGGCAGGCCTTGCGCCTTGCATGGCGGCTGCGCTTGCAGGTAAGCGCATCTTGCTGGCCAATAAAGAGGCTTTAGTCATTGGTGGTGATGTATTCATGAACGCTGTGCGGGGCGGTGGGGCGACACTGCTTCCTATTGATAGCGAACACAGCGCTATATTTCAATCGTTACCCGAAGATCGTACAACTTGGGCTTCTCGAATAGACAAAATTATTCTTACAGCGTCGGGTGGACCGTTTCTCAATCGCGATTTAGCAAGCTTTGGCTCGATTACGCCAGATGAGGCTTGCGCCCATCCTAATTGGGTAATGGGTCGCAAAATATCAGTTGATTCCGCGACCATGATGAACAAGGCATTGGAAGTTATTGAGGCGAAATACCTGTTTGGCGTTGCACCCGAACAGATTGAGGTGGTGATTCATCCACAAAGCATCATCCACTCGATGGTGCAGTACAAAGATGCGTCTGTCGTGGCGCAGCTCGGAACGCCTGACATGCGCGTACCGATTGCGTATGGTTTGTCGTATCCAGAACGTATGGAGAGCGGGGCGGCGAGTCTCGATTTTTATGCCTTGGCGAGCATGACTTTCGCCAAGCCTGATCCAGAGCGGTTTCCTAGTCTTGCACTGGCTTGGGCCGCTATGAATGAGCCGTCAGGCACGATCTTGCTCAACGCCGCCAATGAAGTGGCTGTCGAGGCTTTTCTTGCAGGCCGTATTCGTTTTGATCAAATTAAAGTGTTGAACGCAGAAATCGTCAATAGTCTAGCGTGCCCCGTGGCGAATAACTTAGGTGATATTCTCGTCATTGATGGGTTAGCTAGGCAAGTCGCTCATCAGACTTGCAATCGATTGGCTAGTGAAAAATGAACGGACTCATTTCTGCCCTTTCCTTTTTGTTTGTCATCGCTGTGCTCATTGCCGTGCACGAGTGGGGGCATTACCGCATGGCTGCGCTAGTGGGCGTGCGTGTGATTCGTTTTTCACTCGGCTTTGGCAGGCCGCTTGTCAAATGGATACCCAAGCGACAACCTTTGCTGGACGGTAAACCACAGACGACCGAGTTTGTGATGGCTGCTTTGCCCTTTGGCGGCTACGTGAAGATGCAAGATGAACGCGAGACCGATCAGCGAGCTATTGCAGCCAATGAACTGCATCAGTCGTTTAACCGCAAGCCTTTGTGGGCAAGAGCCGCTGTGGTTTTTGCAGGACCATTGGCTAATTTCGTACTTGCTATTTTTTTGTTTGCCGCTTTAAATTGGGTTGGCACTACCTTGCCTAAGGCACGTTTGGTCGAGATTGTTGCAGGTAGCGCTGCTGCATCAGCTCAACTGCAAGCAGGTGACCTTGTACTCGGGGTGGATGATCGAAAAATTACGGATAGCATTCAACTGCGCGAGCTGATTCGCCAATCTAATCAAGGCTTGGCTCAAAACTGGTTGATTGAGAGGCAAGGACAGCGGCAAACTATTATGGTGACGCCGCGTGTGGTTGAAGAATCGAGCGAGTTTTTGGGGCAGGAGCGTATTGGTCGTGTGGGTGCGATCATTGGCTCTCCAAAAGAATGGGTGGATGTACGCTTTGGTTTTGTGGATGGGTTAGCGGCAGCCGTACAAAAGACTTGGCATTTAAGCGAACTGACCGTTAGGACGCTTGGACGGATGCTGGTGGGTGAGGCGTCCCTTAAGAATCTCACAGGTCCTGTTACCGTTGCGGAATACTCAGGGAAAACGGCTGCGATGGGCGTTGCTACGTTTACGCTCTTTTTAGGCCTTATGAGTGTCAGTTTGGGGGTACTTAATTTGTTACCCCTGCCTATGCTGGATGGCGGGCATCTGATGTATTATCTTTGGGAGTTGCTGACGGGCAAAGCGGTGAGCGAGGCGTGGCTTGATAAGCTGCAACGTGCGGGCTTTGTCTTACTTATTTTGTTGACTGTGTTAGCGCTTTATAACGATCTCGTCCGAGTTTTTGGACTTCACAGTTTTTTTGGTTAATCAATCTATGCTTTCATTTTTAAAAATTGCGGCGTTATCTTTTTGCCTATTGATTGCATCGCAAGCAGCGGCCGTTGAGCCGTTCGCCGTGAAAGATATTCGTGTTGAGGGTTTGCAGCGTGTAGAGCCTGGCACCGTGTTTGCTACTTTACCCTTCCGTACTGGCGATACGTTTAATGACGACAAGGGTACGGCGGCTATACGCGCTTTATTTGCTCTTGGGCTTTTTAAAGATGTGCGGTTAGAGACTAAAGATGGTGTATTGATTGTTGTGGTTGAGGAGCGCCCAACCATTCAAGAGTTGAACTTTGTCGGCACGAAAGAATTTGATAAAGATAATCTCGCGAAAGCACTTAAAGAGGTTGGGCTTGCAACAGGTCGCGCGTACGATAAGGCGCTCGCAGATCGCGCCGAGCAAGAGCTGAAGAGGCAATACGTCAGTCGAAGTTTGTATGGCGCTGAAGTTGTGACGACTGTCACGCCGATTGAGCGCAATCGCGTAAACCTCACTTTCACAGTCATAGAGGGCGAGGTCGCCAAAATTAAGAGCATTCGCATTGTCGGCAGCAAGGCGTTTAGCGAATCCACCTTACGAGATCAATTCGATTTGGATACGACAGGCATGATGAGTTGGTATACAAAAAGCGACCGTTATACCCGAGCTAAGTTCAACGCTGACTTAGAAATTTTGCGTTCCTATTACTTGACGCGTGGTTATTTAGAGTTCAAAATTGAATCGACTCAGGTTGCGCTATCAGTCGATAAACAGAAGGTCGACATTACTATCACGGTCACTGAAGGATTGCGCTATGTGGTCGCATCGGTTGATCTGAGAGGTAACTATTTAGCGAAAGATGAGGAATTTAAATCGCTTATCAAAATTGCGGTGGGACAGCCCTACAACTCAGAGGCAGTAGCTGTCACGACAAAAGCATTTACAGATTTATTCGGCAAATTTGGTTTTGCCTTTGCGCAAGTTGAGTCGATTCCTGAGATCGATAAGGCGACTGCACAAGTCAAGCTCATCTTGGCGGCTGAACCTGCAAGGCGTGCGCAGGTTCGTCAGATCAACATTAGCGGCAATTCAAAAACTAAAGACGAGGTGATTCGTCGTGAGTTTCGGCAATATGAAGCGTCGTGGTATGACGGTGACAAAATTAAGCTGTCGCGAGATCGAGTCGACCGGCTGAGTTATTTTAAAGAAGTCAAAATTGACACACAAGAGGTTGCTGGGACACAAGATCAAGTTGATATCAACCTTGCAGTGGTTGAAAAACCTACGGGTAATTTGACGCTGGGTGCGGGTGTCTCTAGCACCGAAGGCTTGACATTGCAGTTTGGTGTACAGCAAGATAATGCTTTTGGTACGGGGCATTTTCTAGGCATCAATATTAATACGAGTAAATACAACCGCGTTTACTCCATCAATACGACTAATCCTTATTTCACGGCCGAAGGTGTTTCCCGAACCTACGAGCTTTATCAGAGAAGAACGCGTCCCTACACGACCGTCGGTGGCGATTATCAATTGACGACTACAGGTTTTGCTTTGCGTTTTGGGATTCCCTTTACCGAGCTGGACCGCGTGTTTTTAGGGGTTAGTGCTGAACAAATTCAAATTGAGTCAGGTACCAGTATTCCTGCATCGTATCTGGCATATGCAGATACTTTTGGCTATACCAGTCGCAGTTATCCTTTAACTCTGGGCTGGAGTCGTGACGATCGTGACAGTCTCTTAGTGCCTAGCAGAGGTCAATATCAACGCCTAAATAGCGATTTAGCCAAGGCAGGTGATGCGCAGTACACGCGAACCTCCTATCAATTCCAACAATATTTGCCTATTAACAAGCAATATACTTTCGCACTGAATACTGAATTGGGATGGGGGCGTGGTTTGGGCGGACGCCCGTTCCCCGTATTTAAAGATTTTTATTCTGGTGGTCTAGGATCTGTTCGTGGCTTCGCTCAAGGTAGCCTAGGCCCTAGAGACGTGACGGGTGCCTATATTGGTGGGCCGAAAAAATTGACGCTTAACGCTGAGATCAATACGCCATTCCCAGGCGCTGGCAATGACCGCACTTTGCGCCTCTACGGGTTTTATGACGCAGGTAATGTGTTTGGCGAAAACGATCCATATGACTTCTCTAAACTACGGACATCGACGGGTGTCGGTGTGAGCTGGATTTCACCTCTAGGTCCATTGCGATTTGCTATTGCCCGCCCCATGAGAGCTTTCTCTGGCGATAGAATAGAGCGATTCCAGTTTCAATTTGGCACAGCCTTTTAATTCTATTTTTATGACCCGCACTATTCAATTCTTATTCGCATCTGTCATTTCTTTACTACTCTGCGGTGCTGCTTTCGCACAAGATTTTAAGATTGGCTTTATCAATACGGACAGAGTTTTTCGGGAAGCGAATACGGCCAAAGTTGCGCAAACAAAGTTAGAGCAAGAATTCTCTAGGCGCGAAAAAGAGCTAGCAACTCAGGGCGACTCCCTGAAGGCTATGTCTGATAAATTTGAACGCGAAGCTCCTACGCTATCAGAGTCGCAGCGAGCTTCACGTCAAAAGCAATTGGTTGACCAAGATCGTGATTTTCAGCGCAAGCGTCGTGAATTTCAAGAAGATTTAAATGCACGCAAAAATGAGGAATTACAAGCTGTTTTAGAGCGTGCAAATCGCATTGTTAAACAGGTTGCAGAGGCCGAAAAATATGACCTCGTTCTTCAAGAGGCGGTCTACATCAATCCCAAGCACGACATCACTGACAAGGTTCTTAAAGCTTTGAATGCGCAGCGTTGATGTCACGATTACCCAGATCGTTGCTGATTTGGGCGGTGAACTGGTAGGTTCACCAGAGAGTCGCATCACAGCGATTGCGTCACTAGAGAGAGCAACTTCTAGTGACGTTTCTTTTTTAAGTTCTGCTAAATACGCATATCAATTCGCGGCAAGCCAAGCTGGTTGTGTCATTGCGAGGAAATCCGATTGGGAGGTCGCACGCGACAACGGTTTCCAAGGTGCGGCAATTCTCACTCCCGATCCTTATGCGTACTATGCACGCTTAACTCAGTGGTGGAAGCAGCGTACGCTGATTTCATCTCCAGCAAGCCAGATTCATCCTTCTGCCATCATTGGACAAGGCGTTCAGCTCGGGCATGATGTTCGTATTGGCGCTTTGTGTGTCATTGAGGATGGCGCAGTCGTTGGTGCGCGAACCACAATTGCTACTCGCGTGACCGTAGGTGCAGGTTGTCGTATTGGTGAAGATTGCGTCTTGCACAGCGGTGTAGTTATTGGCGCGGATGGCTTTGGCTTTGCACCAAACAAACAAACAGGTGAGTGGATCAAGATTGAGCAATTGGGCGCGGTACGCATTGGTAATGATGTCGAGATTGGCGCCAATACTTGCATTGACCGTGGCGCACTTGAGGACACCGTCATTGACGACGGTGTGAAGCTCGACAACCTGATTCAAATTGGACACAACGTGCATATTGGCAAGCACACAGCGATGGCTGGTTGCGTTGGGGTGGCGGGCAGTGCCAGGATCGGTGCGCACTGCACGGTGGGTGGTGGCGCGGTTGTGCTTGGGCATTTAAGTCTCGTCGATCATGTGCATATTTCGGCGGCCAGTGTTGTGATGCGCTCGATCAATCGGCCGGGCAATTACACAGGCATTTTCCCGTTGGATGACAATCAAATGTGGGAAAAAAATGCAGTTACGTTAAAGCAATTACACGGCTTGCGCGAACGCATTCGCCAGCTCGAACAGTCTCAAACGAAAACTTAGAAGGCAGAAGCATGATGCAAATGGATATCCATCAAATACTTAAAAAACTACCACACCGCTATCCAATTTTGTTGGTTGATCGAGTACTAGAGTTAGATAAAGGCAAGCGAATTGTTGCGATTAAAAACGTCTCGATTAACGAGCAGTTTTTTCAAGGGCATTTCCCCAATCGTCCCGTGATGCCAGGGGTGCTGATGTTGGAAGCTTTGGCTCAGGCGGCTGCTATTTTGACGGTTGAATCCGTTGGTCATGAGATTGACGACAAGACGGTTTACTACTTTGCTGGTATTGACGGTGCACGCTTCAAAAGACCTGTTGAGCCTGGTGATCAGCTTATTTTGGATGTCACGCTAGATCGTATGAAGGCTGGTATTTATAAATTTACTGCTAAAGGGTTTGTCAAAGATGATTTGGTGGTTGAGGCTAATCTGATGTGCACGATGCGCCGTATTGCTGAATAAGAAAAAACATGACGACGAGTTTGATTCACCCCACCGCCATCATCGATCCCAAGGCACAGCTAGATAGCAGTGTGAGCGTCGGCCCTTATAGTGTGATTGGCCCGCAAGTCAAGATAGGCAAAGGCTCCAGCGTTGGCGCGCACTGTGTGATCGAAGGTCACACCACGATTGGTGCGGACAATCGCATTTTCCAATTCAACTCGGTTGGTGCTGTTCCGCAAGATAAAAAATATGCGGGCGAGGACTCTGAGCTTGTTATTGGTGACCGTAACGTCATTCGAGAGTTTTGTACACTCAACCTAGGAACGGCTACACCCGAGCAAAATCCGCTCTCCAATGGCATTGGCAAAACGTTGATTGGCAACGATAACTGGATCATGGCTTATGTGCATGTCGCGCATGACTGTACGATTGGCAACAACACGATCTTTGCCAATAACTCGCAGATTGCTGGTCACGTTGAAGTCGGCGATTGGGTGATTTTTGGCGCCTTTACGGTCGTGCATCAGTTCGTGCGCTTAGGTCCGCACAGCATGACGGCCATGTGCTCCTTGTTGTTTGCTGATCTGC
>JANPAY010000445.1:0-2921 GCA_031430155.1 Comamonadaceae bacterium | reverse complement strand
TGGACGATGGCGGGCTCCGTGCGCGTGGCGCAAACCTGCCGCGACTGGGGACTGACGTGGGGTTCGCATTCCAACAACCATTTCGATGTGTCACTCGCCATGTTTACGCACGTCGGCGCTGCCGCACCTGGCAAAGTCACTGCGATTGACACGCACTGGATTTGGCAAGATGGGCAAGGCCTCACGAAAGAGCCGTTGCAAATTAAAAACGGACACATTGCCGTACCGCAAACAGGTGGCCTCGGTATTGAGCTGGACATGACAAGAGTAGAAGCCGCACATCAACTGTATTTGCAGCATGGATTGGGTAGTCGCGATGATGCCACCGCCATGCAGTACCTCATTCCGAATTGGAAATTTGATAACAAGAAACCATGTATGGTTCGGTAAGCGCTCGTCACTCCCGCGCTGGCGGGTATCCATAACATCGAAAAAGAAAACCTCATGAAAAAATTACTTAACCTGATAGCCTCTCTAAGCCTTGTTGCATCTGCCTTCGCGCAGAGCGACTACCCAAGCAAGCCCGTCAAAATTATTGTGCCCTTCCCAGCGGGCGGCACATCTGATGTGATGGGTCGCATGATGGCTGAGGAACTTGGCAAAATTTTGAAGCAGCCTTTCATCGTTGAAAACGTGGGCGGCGCTGGCGGTGTGATCGGTACCGAGCGGGGCGTTAAAGCCACACCAGATGGCTACACGATTATCCAAACAGGTGTGGGGCAAAGCGCTGTGGCGCATGGCCTCGAGCCATTTCCTAAGTACAACTCGAAAACCGATTTTGTTCACATCACACAAGTACATACAGGCCCCAATGTGCTCTTGGTTCATCCCAGCACGCCATTCAAAACTTTAAAAGAATTAGTCGATTACGCCAAAGCCAATCCTGGCAAGTTGGACTACGGCTACACACCTGCTGCCTCGGGTCATATGGCGATGGAATTTTTTAAACAAACCGCTGGCATCTTTATGACGGGTATTCCGTATCGCGGCGGTGGCCCTATGTTGACGGATGCGCTAGGTGGCACGATCAAGGTTATGTTTTTAAACCAAGATGTTGCGGTACAACATGTAAAGGCGGGCAAGCTGAGAGCACTCGCCGTGACAACTGCACAGCGCAACCCCCTTTATCCCGATGTGCCAACCGTTGCTGAATCTGGTTACAAAGGCTTCGAAGCCGTATCTTGGTCGGGCATGTCCGTGCCCAAAGATACGCCCAAAGCGATTGTTGACAAGCTAGAAGTCGCCATGAAAGAAGCGATGGGCTCGCCTGCCGTTAAAGCAAAAATGGAAGGTCAAGGCTTTGTCGTCCCTGTGCAAGGCTCTAAGGCTTACACCGAATTTGTTGGCAAAGAAGTTGATCGCTGGACTAAAGTGATTAAGACAGCTGGTATCAAGACACAATAAAAATATCGAAGAGACAGCGCCATGAATACTGAAAACCGCAAACTACTTCAAAAAGTCTCGACCGCGACCCTTTGCACCGCTTTGTTTAAGCGCGGACTCTTGCATCAATTTATCCAAGGCGTATTGCCCGTCAGCGCCAGCCATCATGCCCTGCACGGCAATATGGTCGGACCCGCGTTCACGCTACGCTACATCCCTGCCCGGGAAGATTTAAACAAGATTGACGTCTTCTTAAACCGCGAACATCCGCAGCGCAAAGCTGTAGAAGAGTGCCCCGTTGGCAGCGTGATGGTGATTGATTCGCGCAAAGATGCACGCGCGGCATCGGCTGGCTCGATCTTGGTTACGCGCCTGATGATGCGCGGCGTCGCAGGCATCGTGACCGATGGCGGCTTTCGCGATTCACCAGAAATTGGCGTGTTGGCGATGCCGTCGTATCACAGTCGCCCCAGCGCACCGACTAATCTCACCATCCATCAAGCCTTAGATATTAACGTGCCCATTGGTTGCGGCGATGCGCCCGTCTGGCCTGGTGACATTGTGGTCGGTGATGCCGAAGGCGTGGTCATCATTCCAGCCAACATTGCCGACGAGATTGCGGTTGAAGCCACGGAGATGACGGCGTTTGAAGATTTCGTGACCGCAAAAGTGCTAGAAGGTCGCTCGATTTTGGGACTCTATCCACCGACTGATCCACAAAGCAAAGTTGATTTTGAGGTGTGGCGCAAGGCGAATGGACGCTAAGCTGCTAAACGACGCCACACTCAAAACGGCGCTGCAAGCTATATCCAGCAAGGCTTGCACGTGTGCCGTGGGACTCTGCGCGGCGTGGGAAAGCGTGCCGGATGAGCGCTGGCCGAAGGCGCAGATGACGCAGATGGGTACGCTGCGTGACTCTGAAATTTACGAGCCGACGTTTGAACAGCATCATCCTGATGGCACAAACTACGACTCGCCCGATGCACCGATTTCGGCGAAGCATTTTCCGTACAACCGCTGCGATGCGTTTCAATGCGGCACCTGTGACCGCGTGATGTTGCGCTATACCGAATATGGCGGCTATTATGTGGATACTCGCGTACGCTTCGCGAGACAAGAACTTTTTTAACTGGAGAGAAACATGCCCTCAATATTAAAAATCAGTCTGCAAGCCTTACTGGCTGTGGCTTTCAGCAGTGCTGTTTTAGCGCAAACCTACCCCACTAAGCCCATTAAATTTGTCGTCCCCTTTCCAGCAGGCAGCGCCACCGACAGCGTGGGACGCATCGTGGCGCAGGCCATGAGTGAGTCGCTTGGGCAACCCATCACGATTGAAAACAAGGCGGGTGCCAATGGCATTCCTGGAGCGGATTTTGTGAAATCAGCACATGGCGATCCCTACACGCTCTTGGTGACGACCAGTACTACGCAAGCGGCGAATGTGAGCCTCTACAAAAAAATTCCCTATGACCCCGTCAAAGACTTCACCCCGATTGGCAAAATTGGCGGCACAGGATTTATCTTGATGGTCAAACCCG
>JANPAY010000444.1:0-3287 GCA_031430155.1 Comamonadaceae bacterium | reverse complement strand
GCTGCCGCAGGATTGGGAATATGACACCAATTTGCAGCCCCAAAGATTCATCACGAATAGCGCCAAGTGCAGGCGCCAAATCCGTGTCGTTGGAGACAAATACCAGCTGATCTGCTTGCTGACGGATAGCGTCGCGATAAGCATGTATCGCCAGATTGACATCCGTTTCTTTTTCATCTATTCGCCACACATCAACACGGCTTGCTTTGTCAGCGGGTTCTTCGTAGCGCAACATGCTGACCTTACTCAGGCTATGAAAGCCTTTAATAATTTGCAGTCGATCACGCATGCGCAATTGCAAGCCACGCAGATAGCTTTGCTGCGCATGCTGCGCGGCCTCGCCGTGGCGCGAAAGACGAGTGATGATGTCAGCCGTGAAATACTTAACCAGAATCAGTTCAGACTTTGGATTTTGTTCGTGTAACAGGTTTTGCAGCAATGCATCTAAATCCAACCACTTGTTCGGCGTGTGTTTGAGGCAACTGTAATACAGGTTGTAGCCATCGACATAGCAAATCGTTCGCACCTTGTCCTCGCTATCCAATTGCTAAGGTGAACGCCCATGAAAAAACCGCCTGTGCACGAGGCAGGAGGCGGTTTTTTCGCCCCAAACAAGACGCAACTGAATGCGCTTGCAAGGGGAGAGTTGTGGGCGGAGTATAAAGCATTTAAACGACTTCCACATCCTTGCGATATTGTTTGAGCACATCACCATCGATCTTGACGATGTAATCACTAAATTGCGCCGCAGGCGATCCGCTTTCGCCGTGCACACGCTCTACCGTCACACGATCAAACAATTGGTGTGCAGGCGCATTACCCAACGCTGTTGCGTGTTTAAAAATAATCAAATGCCGTGCAGCCATTTCACCTCGCGCAGCGGAACGATCGTGATCGAACATCATCATGAGTGATTGCCAAAGCTTGCTCAAATCATCTTCCGAGAATCCTGTCTTCCCTGCCAAATTGGCAGACACAAAACCGTGAGCGCGGTACAAACCATAAGGAACGATGTGCTTGCGCCCCATGGTGCGATTGCCACCGCCTTGCGCTTCAGATTCTTTCTCGCTGGTCACAGCCATGCGTGTGATAGAAATCTCTAAAGGAACGATGGGGTCAATCGACTTACCAAAAGCAAACTGAACGGGGCCTCGGACTTGACCACTATTGACCTCTGTCGTCATAACTGCGCCAAAGGTTCGTACGTCGAAAAAGTTCTTGCACATCCAAGCAGTTACCTCGCGCGCCTTCGCTTCGTCTTTGGGCAGTTTTTTAGACTCAGGTTTAATTTCTAATGCGTCATAGGCTCTTTTGTTTTGCAAATTCAAAATGCTTTTTTCTTTAACGTAAATATCAAAACCTGCCGGCTCAGACTCCGTCATTTCGATGAAGTTGCGGATTTTGCGCTTCAAACAAACATCCGTGACCAATCCTTTGCTTGACTCAGGGTCTAGGCGTGGCATATTGCCCGCGTCAGGATCGCCGTTCGGGTTGCCGTTAGTGACATCAAATAAATAGACGAATTCGTAGCGGTTTTGAATAGCAGTGGTCATGTTTTAGTCTCCTGAAGTTGGTGTGTTGTCGGATTCGGCTTTTTTAGCGAAGTAACTTTGCTTTTGGTGGTAGTAGCCAATGGCAAACTGCCCTTGTTGTTCAATAGAGAAGTGCTTCGGAAATTCGCTGGGCAACCCCTCTATCACGCTGGCAAGGTCTTTATTCAAATTCACCGCGTAACCTGGTTTGTCTTTGCGAATTTTTGATAAATGATTTTTACAACCTGCCAATAAGCGCGGGAATACCGAGTACGGCACTGACGAAGCTGTTCCGTAATATCTGTCGGCGATGGTGGCGTTCACGTCTTTGCCAAGCGCCCCCTCTTGAGTTCGCTCTAACACTGCGAATAGCCTGCCCAGTCGATAAGCTGGCAGCATATTTTGTTCATCTAACCCCATAGGTATCTCCTCTTGAATAAAACCCTTGCGATAGTCACGCACCAGCACAGCCTTGAGCAGTGCAGCACGCAAACCGTTTAAATCACCGTCAGCGCGAATGCGCTGCACCAATTGCGCAAGCAACATGCGCGGGTATCGTTGCCCAGTAATGATGCTCCGGAGCAACTCTCCCGCCAATTGCGGGGATATGTTTTCTGATTTGCCTTGCGAAGCAGTTTGAATCAGCAAACGCCAAACGGATGGCGGTTCTCGCCAAGGCAGTGGATCGAGCGCCAAGTCTTTGAAGTGCTGCGCCACGTGTTTTGCCAGTTCACCAAAGCTGGTATCTAGCCAATAGCGAATCGACAAACGTGAGGCATTGGGTGCAAGCCCCAATACATAAAACCGCGTGCCTTCGGCTAAGTCAGGTGTTATTTCTGCGAGTGGTTTACCTTGCGCGATTTTTTCTAAAACAGGCTTAATTTGCGCCAACTCACCTGTGTCGTCTGTTGGCATATTAAGCATCCAACCGAACAAGCTTTCAGCCGCACTGGCTTTTGCTGCATCGGCAGCTACCGCCCAAAAAACGGTACTGGTATCGCCAATTGAAATGCACTGTCCGTTGCCGCGGCGAAGCAAATAATTTAATGCGGTTGTATAGCCAAAGGCTGCGGCCTCTGAAATAGGCGCGTTATCGCCCTGGTCTTTACCATACGAGGTATAGGACTCTGCGTTGAAGGAAACAATGGAAGCGCCAGAAGATTGCCCGCCATAAACACCCTTGATAGCGGGATGCAAACGAGCCAGTGGACTGCGCAGTCCCGACACCAAACAATCGCCTATGCTGACGACCTCCCCTTCAACTGGCTGCATGAGCTTGAGCCACAGTGCCTGCGCAGCAGGACGCTCATGAATAAAACACAAATCACCATCGAGCTTGAAGACGAGATTGGCGTCAATGTGGGCAGCAATAAACGGTAATTGGTGAAAGCATTCTTGACTCCATTGCATTAGAAATTGCTTCACAGCAAACAGTCCAGCGTCCTGTGTCGTCGCCAGTGTTTGCGCGTGCAAAGCCTTAAATGCAGCTAGCGTTTTTTCGGCTGCTAGCCACGGATTCATAGCAATGGTTGTTTTATCTTTGTTGCCTTCGATACCCAGCACATAGGCAGTTTTGTCCCATAGAAAGTTTGACTTAACACCTGAGGTACGCTTTTCAGGCCGAGGCACACTGAGCAACCTTGCTCTAGGTTTTTTATCGCTGGTGTCACGCACATCCTCAATATCGACCAGCACGCCTTCTTTCGACAACACCAAGCAATAGCTGATTTGCTGCTCGCTAAACCCATACGGCGG
>JANPAY010000443.1:0-2808 GCA_031430155.1 Comamonadaceae bacterium | reverse complement strand
CTGGTCAAAATCCCAAGGCAATGCACCACCGCAAAGCCGCGTACAGGACCTGAGCCAAAAGCGAGTAGCGCCAAGCCTGCAATCAAGGTGGTGACGTTCGAGTCCAAAATCGTTGCCCAAGCGCGGTCGTAGCCCGTATGGATGGCGGCCTGGGGCGAGGCGCCGCCGCGCAGTTCCTCGCGCACGCGCTCGTTAATTAGCACATTGGAGTCAATCGCCATACCCAGTGCAAGCGCCATGGCCGCAACGCCGGGCAATGTGAGCGTGGCTTGCAGCATTGAGAGAAGGGCTAAAAGTAGCAGCAAGTTCACGGCCAGTGCAATACTTGAGAATAAGCCAAATACAAGGTAGTAGACGCTCATAAAGAGCATGATGACAACGAAGCCCCACGTCACGGAATTAAAGCCTTTTTCGATATTCTCTGCCCCAAGCGATGGGCCAATCGTGCGCTCCTCAATGATTTCCATAGGGGCAGCGAGTGCACCCGCACGCAGCAAGAGTGCCAAATTGTTGGCATCTGCCGAAGAGCCTGCGCCTGTGATTTGAAAGCGTGAACCGAGTTCGCCTTGAATGGTGGCGACCGAAATTGCCTCGCCCTTGCCTTTTTCAAATAGCAAAATCGCCATGCGCTTGCCAATGTTTTCGCGGCTTGCCTCGCGCATGGCGCGACCGCCTTTGGCATCCATGGAAAGATCAACTTTAGGACGACCGCCTTGCTGCTCAATGCCTGCCTGCGCATCGGTGAGGTTCTCGCCCGTAGCCAGCACTTGTTTTTTCAAAATGACTGGGCGACCACTGGTTTCAAGAAATCGCTCAGAGCCAAAAGGAACGGACGATTGCCCAGCTTCAGCCAGCTTACCCTCTTGGCTTTCATCCACTAAACGCATTTCTAGCGTGGCTGTCCGCCCCAAAATGTCTTTGGCTTTTGCGGTGTCCTGCACACCAGGCAACTGCACCACGATGCGGTCTGTGCCTTGCTGCGCAATGACGGGCTCGGACACCCCAAGCTCATTGATACGATTGTGCAAAGTTGTAATATTTTGCTTGAGTGCTTGATCCTGCAGTTTGATGACGGCAGAGGGCTTGGGTGTCAAGGTCAGTTTGAAGTCTGTGCCATCGGGTGCAACACTAGCCTCGTAGTCTTGGAACTGATCTTGCACAATGTCTTTGGCTTTGTTCAAGATGGTCATTTCGCGGAACTTGATCTCGACGTTATTTTTGTCGCGGCTAATGCCACTGTGCCGAATATCTTTATCGCGCAGCATCGTACGCAAATCATTGCCAGTGGATTCTGCTTTCTTGGCAATCACGTCCTTCATATCCACTTGCAGCATGAAATGCACACCGCCGCGCAAATCCAGACCTAAATACATGGGCGACGCATGCAGCGCCGCTAGCCATGCGGGGGTGCGCGGTACAAGGTTAAGTGCCACGATGTAGTTGGCGTCGTTGCTATCTGGCACTAATACCTTTTGTAGCGTATCTTTAGCCTTGAGTTGGCTATCCGTATCCTTGAGCCGTGCCTTGATGGACGATCCCTCTAGTGCGATGCCGTCAGGCTGCACGCCAGCATCTTTGAGTGCTTGCTCGATCTTGCCCAGTAGCGCGATATCGACCTTGCTGCTAGCGCGCAAGGACGAGACCTGTACCGCAGGCGCTTCGCCATACAAATTGGGCAGCGCGTAGAGGATGGATAAGAGGAGTACCACACCAATGGTGAGGTACTTCCAAAGCGGATAACGATTCATAAAAGCCTCAAAAATTAAGCGCGCGTGCCTTTTGGCAAAACTTGTGCAATCGCAAAACGCTGAATTTGCATCTCAACGCCAGAGGCTACTTCAAGCGTCACGATCGAGTCGCCCATTTTGGTAATCGTGCCAATGATGCCGCCAGCCGTTGCTACTTCGTCGCCCTTAGCCAGCGCGTCCAGCATGGACTTGGTTTCTTTTTGGCGTTTCATTTGCGGGCGAATCATCACAAAGTACAGCACCACAAACATCAAAACCAAAGGCAACATACCTTGCAAAGAACCCATGATGCCGTCGCCCGTTGAGGCGGCTGCGGCAGGGGCGGTTTGAGCGATAGCGGAAGAAATAAACATGAAAACTCCAATAAAAAGAAAACAGATAAACGAAATGATAAAAACCAAATGGGGGCGAAGCCCCCATTTAAAAGCAACCGTGCATTTTAGGCGGTTAGGTGAAAGCGTTATTTCAGTTGAATTGACCCACTCACGGTGAGATTAATGGCAGTGCGCCCCGCTTCAATTTGCACAGGCGCTGCGTCCGCCATCGCACCTCTAGCCATCATCATCATGGGGCGAGGCTGGTTGTTCCCGCCCTCTAGCTGGGCTTGCTGGATATTGATTTCGCGCAAGCTGTAGCCACTAAACCCCAGCGTTTGTGCGGCAGTTTTAGCTTTGGCTTGAAACGCCTGTAATCCGCGCTGCAGTAAAACCGCCTCTTCGCTTGAGCGCAGCGCGCGGCTGACTTCAAAGCCGCTACCCACAATCTTGAGCGATTGGCTGAGATTCCCCGACAGCTTGCCCAGCGAACCAAAATCTTTGCTCTTCAAAATCAAATCCGATCGCACCGTCCAACCAATGACGTTACCCTTGTTGTCGTATTGCTGTTGGGTAGAAAAATTGCCCGTAATAGCCTCTACGCCGCTCACCGCCTTGGCCTCACGCAGCGCATCGCCCATGATTTTGTTAATCATTTGAGTGACGGCGGAGGCATCCGTGCCAGACTTCTCGGCTGCCATCGTGAGAACGGCAGTGTCGGGTGTGATGGGGGCAGAAACCACAGC
>JANPAY010000442.1:0-1878 GCA_031430155.1 Comamonadaceae bacterium | reverse complement strand
ATCAATCTCACATGACGCTACGTGGGCTTTTAGCGCATCACTCGCTAGCACATAGTCGATGCGCAAGCCACGATTGCGTTTGAATCCAAAATCACGGTAATCCCACCAGCTAAAGGTTTTTTCAGCTTTGACGCTAGAAGGATTGGGGTGGCACAAACGGTGTGCATCACTAAAGCCCAATGCCAGCAAGGCTTTGAGGTGATCACGTTCCTCTGTGGTGTGATGAATTGTTTCATGCAGCCCCTCAGGATCCCAGCTATCCGCATCATCAAACGTGATGTTGAAGTCCCCCATGACCACCACACGTGGATTCGCCTCTAGCTCGCTGCGCAAGTAGTCACGCATGCCGCGCAGCCAGCTCATCTTGTACTCAAACTTGTCCGTGCCTGGCGCGTGACCGTTGACGAAGTAGCCATTCACCACGCGGATGTCCCCCATGGGGGACGGCACCGTGGCGGAAATCACGCGCGATTGTTCATCTGCAAAATGAGGGATATTTTTAACGACATCCGTGACACCTAACTTGGTGAGTAAAGCGACACCGTTGTAGGTTTTTTGTCCAAAGAAAGATGCTTGGTAGCCCGCATCGACAAAGGCTTGTACAGGGAATTTGTCGTCAGACATTTTGAGCTCTTGCAAGCCCAGCACGTCTACGGGATTGACAGCCAACCACTCAATGACTTGCGGCAGACGCACCGTGAGCGAGTTGACGTTCCAAGTGGCAAATCGCATGGTTTAAATATGCGCAGCTGCCAACGCGCCAATCACCACACCAGCAAAGGCCACGCCGTACATGGCTCGTTCCAGCCACTTGCGGCGAGTCAGCAGCGCAATCGCCGCAAAAGCAATAGAGACTTGCAAAACCGTGGTCGCCTGTGCCCATCGGTGGTGCTGGTGCATTTGCTCGGCAGACTCTTTGTCTGCTGTTTCAGCTTCTTTTTGAATCCCTTTTTTCTCGCTCTCGTAGCGCTCAATTTTTTCTTGATATTTTGCTTTTTTATCCTCGGGCGCAAGGTCGCGTGACAGCTCGGCCAGCGACTGCTTGGTGCTTTTGGCTTGGAAGTAATTCCATTGGTTCGACGCGTTGGCTTTGGCAAGACCTGCATTAGCTTGAGTTGCACCGCCCATGTAGGCAAAGATAGCCCCAACGGTCGCTACCACTGCGGTAAACATAGCGACGCGGTTGGTTGATACGCCACCTTGATCCTCCGAACCATGATCGCCATGCCCTTGCGTGGCATGCTCAATCGCGTGATCGTGCGGGCCGTGAACGTGAAATCCGTCTGATGACATGATTAACTCCTGAGATAAGTAATGAAGGCGTATCGTAGTCCGTTTGCGGCTGTGTGAGATTCTCGTGCTGCTTCTATCCACGTGGCATCTAGAGCTGGTGCAAAAGCATCGCCTTGAAAGTCCGCGTCTATTTGCGTCATGACGACCTTGTTTGCCGTTGGCAAAGCTTGGGCATAAATTTGTGCGCCGCCAATCACCCACACATCGGATACACCCAATTGCTGGGACGCCCAACCCAGTGCGCCCTCTAGCGATGTGGCGGTCTGCAAGCCAATCCCCACTTGACCTGCAAGAAAGTCGCCTTGGCGAGAAATCACAATGTTGGTTCGATTGGGTAATGGGCGAAAACGGGGCGGGATTGACTCCCAAGTTTTGCGTCCCATGATGACATATTGATTCAGTGTCGTGCGCTTTAAGTGCGCCAAATCTTCTGGTAAATGCCAGGGCATGATGCCATCTTTGCCGATGACGCGGTTGTGGGCTTGTGCCCAAATTAAGTTGATATTCATGCGTTCAATTATCGTGTTTGCTGAGGTTGCGGCTGAGTAAGATGACGGGAATTAGCCCGACAAGCACCAAAGCCAA
>JANPAY010000441.1:0-4603 GCA_031430155.1 Comamonadaceae bacterium | reverse complement strand
TTCATGATTTGGAGTTTAGCGCCGCTAGATACTGCACCCAATAGTCGATGCAAGCGCGGACTTTGGGCAAGCGATGCCGCTCGGAGAGCATCACCGCGTTCATGGGGGTGGGCGTTTCAAAAATGAGTTCGGGCAGAACAGGAACTAGCAACCCTTGCTTGACTAGCGCGTTCGCAACTATGTCGGCCGTGCGTGCAATGCCTAGTCCTGCCAGCATCATGGCGCACAGCGTGCTGGTGTTGTCCGATTGCCACGTCCCCGTTGGATGCAGTGTCTGCACCGCGCCCTTGGTTTTAAACCGCCACAGATTCGGATGCCCCGCGCGGCTATTCACAATCAAACTGTGGTTAGCTAAATCGGCCACGGTTTTAGGCGTGCCATGCTGGGCAAGGTACGCGGGACTGGCGTAGAGCGCCCGCTTGAACTCGCCCAAGCTTCGCTGCACCAACAAATCATTGTTCGGCACAGCCGTTCGGATGGCGATGTCGATGCCATCCCGCGCCATATCGACCAAGCGGTCTTCAACGCGCAAATCAATCACCAAGCGCGGATGCGCCTCGCGCAGAGCAGGCAAACCGGGAATCAGCACGTGATCGGCAAACACCGCACTGGCACTGACGCGTACCACGCCGCGTATGTCCGTTCGGTGCAAGCCCATGTCCGCCTCGACCACAGCATGCGCGTCCGCGATGCGCTCGCAGTGCGCAAGGAACGCCTGCCCCTCGGGCGTAAGTGAGAGCGCATGCGTGCTGCGATGCACCATGCGCACGCCATACGCAGCTTCGATGCGCTGCAAGGCACGTGTGATCTGGCTCACAGGCACATCCCGCTCGCGAGCCACAGCGGATAAGGATCCCAGCTTGGCGATGCGTGCAAAGACATGCAAGTCTTCAAAGCTCAGCTGGTGCGCAGGATTGGTAGTGAGAAAAGAGCTTTCTTTTTGCATAAATCAAATTATGCATGACTTATTTTGCAATTTTTGCAAAAGCCATTTGCTCGTGATGTGGTTTCCAAAAACACACGCAAAACCTACAGTTCATTCAAGCCATCACATCGGTGGCCTTTTAAAGGAGAAGCATCATGACCTACCGCAACAGCACAAATGCCCGCCAATTGCGAGCTCAGTATTTAAGCGACGACACCATGAATTATTGGAGCGCAATCCGCGGCACGATCAAGGCGATGAAAAGTGATCGAATGATGAAAACGACTTGCCAATCGGCAGCCCAGCTTCGTCCAGAACACGGAGACCCAGCTCGCGGCTTACTTGCCCGATATATGTGACCTTTGTGGAAGTTTTACTGGCTATGGCTTGCAAGGCATCTCGCTTATCTTGCGGGGCGGTGAATAGGAGTTCGTAGTCATCGCCACCAGCCAATGCGAAATCCAGTGAGCCTTTAATCCATGCGGTCTGCACACTGGCGCCTACGTTCGACGCTTTCAAAATATGCCCGAGGTCACCCAAGAGTCCATCACTCACATCAATGCAAGAAGTAGCAATGCTCCGCAAAGCCACGCCAAGCTTGACTCTTGGTGTAGGTCGCTCTAAGCGATGGCGCACGGATGCAAGCGTTTCTGCGTCTGCTTTTATATTGCCACGCATGATTTCCAGCGCCAGCCGTGCTTGCCCTACGTGGTCAACGTCTGTACCAGAAACATAAATATCGTCGCCGACTTTTGCGCCGCTACGCAGCATTGCCTCACCATGCGGCACTTCGCCAAACACCGTGATGCAGATATTGAGCGGCCCTTTGGTGGTATCGCCGCCAATCAAAGTGCAGCCATGCAAATCTGCCAGCGCAAACAGTCCGCGAGAAAAACCTTCTAGCCACGCTTCGTTGACTTCGGGCAATGCAAGTGCTAGCGTGAAGGCGCGTGGCGTTGCGCCGCAAGCCGCCAGATCAGAGAGATTCACCGCCAGCGCTTTGTGCCCCAGCGCTTCGGGATTCACATCAGCAAAAAAGTGTCGTCCCTCGACCAGCATATCGGACGAGATGCACAGTTGCGTGCCTGCTGTAGGGGTAAAGATGGCGCAATCGTCGCCAATGCCTTGCTCTGGGCGGCGATCAAAGTATTTGGCAATTAAGTCGAACTCACCCATTTGCAACCTCTGTCATTCCCGCGCAGGCGGGAATCACTTTTTAAACGTATGCCTGCCCGCATCGGGGCTCACAGCATCCAGCACGAAGAGCGGGATCTCCACATCGAAACGCTCGCCGTCTTCTGCCACGCAAAAAAAGCTGCCGTGCATCGTTCCGCTAGAGGTGGCAATGCGCGTGCCGCTGGTGTATTCAAACGACTCGCCTGGCTTGAGGTACGGCTGACGCCCCACCACGCCAAGGCCTTTGACTTTTTGAATCAAGCCATTGGCATCGTTCACGCTCCAATAGCGCGAAATCAATTGCACGCCCACTTGCCCCGAGTTGATGATTTCAATGTTGTAGGCGAACGTGTACACATCGTCCATCGGACTCGACTGCTCGGGCAGATACTGCGGAATCGCGCTAACTAACATTTGATATTTGGACATGCCTAGGATGCTAACGCTTTTTTTAATTGTTTTAGCAGCAATGTCATCACGGCATCACCATCTGTATGCATCGCGATGCGAGCGTTGATGGGTCTAGCCGCTCGGTTACGCAAATCGCACACCGTCATGCCGCGTGTCAATTTGCCATCGAGTTCGATATCCACAGGCGCCTCTTGGAAGCCAAACAACTCGGGCGCATGCAGCCACAACGCCACAACGGGGTCGTACATGGGCATGGGCTGCGAGCCGTCCAGGCTGCGGATGCGCAGGTAAGCTTCTAAATAACCACTCAATATTTGCGCCTCGGCACCTGGCCAACTTTTAACTTCTTGCACATGCGTTTGCGTGAGTAACACCTGACGGCAGACGTTCAAGCCAAACATACGGACCTTGATGTTAGAGCGAAACACGATGTCCGCCGCTTCAGGGTCGGCAAAGATATTGAATTCAGCCGCTGGGGTGTGATTTCCGCTATCTGTGGAGCCGCCCATGATGACGATTTCGTCTACGGCTTGCATTGCGTCGGCGTCCTGCTGCAAAGTCCTCGCCACATTGGTGAGTGGACCAATCGCCACAAGAGTGGTTTGCGCTTTGATTGTTTTTTGACTTCGCAAGTGCTCAAGCAGCGCACTCACGCCATCCAAGCCATCAGCCCTCTGCACCGTGCTGGGCAACGGCTCGCCCAATGTGCGCATACCTTGCGCCCCCAAAATATGCTGCGCTGTTTCTGGGGGGCTTTGTAGTGGCTTCGCGCAGCCCGCATAAATAGGAACTTGCAGGTCATGCAAAGCGCGGATGCGCAGCGCGTTATCCAGCGTCACGGCTAGCGGCGCATTGCCCGCCACCACACTCACACCCGCGCAATTCAGCTTTTCCGACCTGCACACCAACAGCAGTGTGAGCCAGTCGTCAAAACCAGGATCGCAGTCCAGCCAAACGGTGCGCTTTTGTAAGTCCATGACGCATTACTCTTTGAGCGATACCGTTTTTAAGATGTTGCCAAGCTGCGCACGGTCAGCCTCAATAAAAGCGCTAAACGCCGCGGGCGTACCGCCTTGCGGCAAGATGGATTGATCGAGCAACTTGGCTTTAACGGCGTCCAGCTTTAGCACCTCGGTGATCTCGTGCGCCATGCGCTGCACGATCTCGGGTGGTGTTTTAGCAGGTGCATACAGCCCCGCCCAGCTCACCACGTTGTAGCCCTTAAAACCCGTCGTTTCAGAAATAGCAGGCACATTGGGCAAGGATGACAGACGCACATTGCCCGTGACGGCCAATGGTTTAACTAAGTTGGCTCGAATCGAAGGCACCGCTGATGCACTAATCAGCATGGCAAGCTCAATTTGCTTGGCCGCCACGTCGTTTGCAATTTGCGCGCCGCCTCGGTATGGAATATGAACAATGTGCAATTGCGCTTGGCGCTTGACCATCTCCATCGCCAAATGCGGCAGCGTCCCGATGCCCGAGCTTGCATAGTTAAGACGACCTGGATTCTTGCGCGCATGGCTCACTAACTCTGCAAAATTTTGCGCAGGGACAGAGGGGCTCGCAACCAGCACCATCGGTGCGGTATTGACCAACACCACAGGCGCAAGGTCTTTCAACATGTTGTAGCGATAGCTCGACTCGCCTGGGCCGCCTGGCACCAAGGGCGCATCACCCGCCATCAAAAACGTGTAGCCGTCGGCAGGCGCGGCAATCGCCTTGCCAATGCCAATCGAGCCGCCTGCACCCGTGGCGTTTTCTACCACCACGCTTTGCCCAAGACGAGCCGACAAATACTGCGCCACCAAGCGGGTTGTGCCGTCCAAGCTGCCGCCTGCGCCATACGGAACTAACAACGTAATGGAGTGTGCTTTAGGCCATGCGGCTTGCGTCTGCGCAAGACCTGTAGCGCAGAGACTCGTTAAAGCCAAGCTAAGTGTGATGAGTGTGCGTTTTTTCATAAGTTTTGTTCCATTCTTTACGCCATTGGCTACGAGTGCTTTCGTCAATCCAAGCCGCATCCAAGCTATTGTGCATAAAGCCCTGCACATCTTTCATACTTGCGCCAAAGTGCTGCACCATCATGTG
>JANPAY010000440.1:0-3358 GCA_031430155.1 Comamonadaceae bacterium | reverse complement strand
CTCTATGGCTTGCTTGGCTTGCAGCGCCGTCAGTCCTTGGCTTTCCATGTTTTTGCCCAGCGCTGCCCAATACTCAATTTGCCCTGAGATCGATCGGCGAAAGGTTTGCGCTGACTCTTTGGCGGCGCTAACCAAGGCCACAGGCAATTTGACCGACTGGTAGCTGGGGCTGGGTGGATTGGCTAAAGCTTTAAACATGGCAGAACTCCAAAAGAGGTAAAAAGATGCTACTTGATTATTTTAGGCGCATTTTGCGCCATTCCACCACTTTTGGCTACTTATTGCTATTCTTTATCTCAAGTGCCTGCTCATAAAGCGCATTCTTAGGCAAGCCACTCACATCCATCGCCACTTGTACGGCAGTTTTGAGTGGTAACTCTTGCAGCAAGCGCGTGAGCAAGTCTGTGGTTGTTGTGCTGATTGCTGCATCGATGGCACTGCTGGAAGCCATATCCAGTATGGCCTGCGGGTGAACCACCAGGGCGAATTCGCCGCGTGCGTTATCTGCGCTTGAAGCAAGCCATTCAGTCAAACTGGCTGCTGGCATCGTCATGACAGACTCGAATTGTTTGGTCAGTTCGCGTCCAACCGTGACCGGCCTTGCGCCCAGCGCGCTTAAATCTTTGAAGAGGACGCCGATGCGATGCGGCGCTTCCAAAATCACCACGGCTTTAGGTTCAATCTCCAATTGCTTGAGGGCGACCGCTCGCTCTTGTCCTTTGGTTGGCAGAAAGCCTGCAAAAACAAAGCCCGCAACTTGGCTGCCGCGTGAGGTATCCGCCGCCACACATCCCGCGACTGACAGCACGGCTGTGACGCTGCTAGCGCCTGGCAGCGGCATCACGCGAAAGCCTGCCTGCGCTACTGCTGCTACCAAGCGACTGCCAGGGTCGCTCACGGCAGGCGTACCCGCATCGCTGACGTAGGCGATGCGCTCGCCTAGCAGCAGTTTGGCAATCACATTTTGAGCGGCTTCAGCCTCGTTGTGCTCATGTAGCGCCATCAGCGGTTTGTGCAAGCCATAAGCGTGCAGTAGCTGACCCGTATGGCGCGTGTCTTCGCAGGCGATGGTGTCCGCGAGGCCAAGCAAGTAGAGGCTTCGCAGGCTAATGTCCGCCAAATTACCAATCGGTGTGGCGACGACGTAGAGTGTGCTTTGTGGGTAAGTTTGTCCGCCCGCGACCCGCTTGGCGGCGGCTAGAGCTTCGGTGTATGCTGATGCGATGACGGACATGAATAAAACGGTGAATAAGACTGAAAGAGGCTCAATAGCTGAAAATTTGGCGCTGGCGCATTTGCAAGCAGCGGGGCTGCGGTTGGTGGCTCGCAATTACAAAACACCAGGTCGCGGCGGCGGCGAGGTTGATTTGATTATGCAAGAGCCAGCCAAGCAGGCAGCGCAAGAGGCAACTTTGGTGTTTGTGGAGGTGCGCCAACGAGTAAGTAACGTACACGGCGGGGCGGCCGCGAGTGTGAGCGCAGCCAAGCAGCGGCGCATTATCTTTGCGGCGCGTTACTACCTCTTGCGACTTGCTAAAACTCCGCCGTGCCGCTTTGATGTGGTCAGTGTCGAAGGTGAATTAGCAGACTCACCCCGCATGGCGTGGATTCCTGCGGCGTTTGATGCGCCTAGTTTTTAAAAAGGCATACGGAGTTTCTTATTCACTCGCTATCATCTCACTATGTTTGAACAACGCATCCATCAGCACTTTATTGCCAGTGCGGATTTGAAATATCAAGCTGCTGAAGCACTATCGCCTCCCATCTCGTTGGCGATTGAGGCGATGTGGACGGCGGTGACCAATGGCGGTAAGGTTTTGGCCTGCGGCAATGGCGGCTCAGCGGCCGATGCGCAGCATTTTGCGGCTGAGTTTGTGGGGCGCTACGAGCGCGAACGCCCAGAACTCGCGGCGCTCGCTTTGACGACCGACACTTCCATCATTACGGCGATTGCCAACGATTACAGTTTTAACGACATATATGCCAAACAAGTCAGGGCGCTTGGTCAGGCGGGTGACGTTCTTTTGGCTATTTCAACCAGCGGCAACTCAGCCAATATCTTGGCGGCGATTGATGCCGCGCATAGCCGCGATATGACTGTGGTTGCCCTCACAGGTAAAGGCGGCGGCAAGATGAATGACGTGCTGGGCGAGACTGACATTCACATTTGCGTGCCGCACGATCGCACGGCGCGCATTCAAGAGGTTCATATTTTGGCGTTGCACTGCATGTGCGATGGCGTAGACGCGATGTTGCTAGGCGAAACTGAGTAACCAGATTTTAAAAAGGACGCATCATGAAAAAACTTTTACTAACCACTTTGGCCGTAAGCCTGATGGCAACCAGCTTGGCGGGATGCGTCGCACCGCTTTTGATGGGCGGTGCATTTGCGGGGGGTATTTTGGCGGCAACTGATAGACGTACTTCGGGTGCGCAGGTTGAGGATCAAGGCATCGAGTTACGTGCGGCGAGTCGTCTTTCAGATGCGCTGGGTGAGCGCGTGCATATCAACGTCACCAGCTACAACCGCAGGTGCTCATGACGGGCGAAGTGCCCAATGAGAAAGACAAAGCGACTGCTGAGCAAATTGTTGCCAAGATCGATAACGTCAAGTCAGTGGTGAATGAGTTGGGCGTGCTCGGTAACACGAGTTTGTCGGCGCGCTCGTCCGACACCTTGGTTACTAGCCGCGTAAAGGCTGCGCTGTTAGACGACAAAGAGGTGTATGGCAACGCCTTCAAAATTGTGACCGAGCGCGGTGTGGTGTACATGATGGGACGCGTGACCAAACGCGAAGCAGATTACGCCACCACGGTTGTGCGTGGTCAAAGCGGCGT
Source organism: Comamonadaceae bacterium (assembly GCA_031430155.1). Taxonomy (GTDB): domain Bacteria; phylum Pseudomonadota; class Gammaproteobacteria; order Burkholderiales; family Burkholderiaceae_C; genus JASGCK01. Next base: position 521 of record JANPAY010000440.1, on the reverse strand, counting down.
GCAAAAAGTGGTGCGCGTGCTGGAGACGATTAGCGAAGAAGAGCTGAAACAATTGCTGCCCCCACCCGAATCAAAGGTCGAGATGAAGTCGTCCCCCGTGATCAGTGGCTCGGGTCAACCCGTGATGAGCACTTCGCCAAAGTAAAGCGCCGCTCGGGATTGGCGAGCCGTTTTACTTGAGTCGCTTAATCAGACTAGAGGTGTCCCAGCGGCCCCCGCCCATTTGCTGTACGTCCGCGTAGAACTGATCAACCAGTGCGGTGACAGGAAGCCTTGCGCCATTGCGCTTGGCCTCGTCCATCACCAACCCTAAGTCTTTGCGCATCCAATCGACGGCAAAGCCAAAGTCGAACTTGTCAGCGACCATGGTCTTGCCTCGATTATCCATTTGCCAGCTTTGCGCTGCGCCCTTGCCAATGACGTCCAGCACTTGATGCGTATCCAGGCCCGCCCGCTCGCCAAATGCAATCGCTTCTGACAAACCTTGCACCATACCTGCAATGCAGATTTGATTGACCATT
>JANPAY010000439.1:0-2543 GCA_031430155.1 Comamonadaceae bacterium | reverse complement strand
TAAGCCTTGAGTATTACCCTCTGGATCCGTATCATTAGCTTTTACATTGATCACCACTGGTGTAGTGTTCGGTGTTGTTGCCTCATCATTCTGAGCTATCGTCGTATTTACCCCTGATGACGGATTTGGTCTCACCTCTATCGATAATAAAGCTGTATCGCATACGATGCCTGTACATACTTTATACTTTATACTATCTGTACCCACAAACCCTGTTGGTGGTGTATAAGTATACGTACCATTTGGATTCATTGTTATTGTTCCTCCACTGGATGGTGTACCTATTGGTGTAAATACACTACCTGGAGGATAAGTATCATTTGTACTTACATCGCCTGTAGTTGGTGTGTTTACTATCGTTTGATTGATGTCGTTCTTGGCAATAATCGGTAAAGGTGTTACTTTAATAGTATCTACAACAGTTGCACAACTTACTGGTGTTAATTTGTCACACAATTGATAAGCAATTGGATAGTTTCCAGGAGTTGTACCTGGAGCAACTGTAACTGCACCTGTTGTAGTATTCAAAGTAATTCCAGCAGGATATGACCCTACAGGACTAATTGTAGCATTGCCACTTGGTCCTAATGTTGCTGGGTTCCCATTTACTATGTCATTTGAAGTAACGTTTGGAATTGCAGTTCCTCCACTAGATGGTATGGTACCATTTTCTGTTACTGCAACAACTGAAACTCTACATGCAGAATATGCATCTGTTGAACTGTTAGAACCTGTATAATTACTTCCACCACCTCCAGAACCACCAGCTACTAAATTACCAGTTACTGGAGTTGGAGTTCCTGCTTTTAAACCTGATGTAGCAACTGGTAGAACTTGATTAGGTCCACTTATTGTCGCATAACTAAATTGAGGCTGATAAGCTGCTAAACCATAGAACCAAGACGAACTGAATGTTGTTGATTTATTACTTAAAAATGCTCCTGATAATGTTGAATTTTTTCCACTAGAAGCACTAAATCCATTACTTGAATTAATAATTGCTCCAGTAATAAAAATATCACTTGAAGTGTAACCAACAGGAACTCTAGTTAACCAAAGATTATTTGTTGCATCATATGTTGTAACAGGTGCAGTAACTGTATTATCTGCAATTATTTTACCACTAGGAATTGGAGTATTTGTTACTGTTGGGTTTGATGTAATATTATTTAATGTAATTGTTCCATTTGTAAATAAAACATATTCTCCATTATTTGCTAAATCACCAGAACTTAATTTAGTATTTACTCTTAACCATAATGATGTTGCAGTACCTGGGTTAGAAGTTGAATTAAAATTAGTGAAAGGATTATGTGTAATAGGGCTACAAGCAGGTGTTAAAGAAATAACACTTATTGTATCTACTACAGAAGCACAATTAACTGGAATTAATTTATCACATAATTGATATGTAATAGGATAATTACCAGGTGTTGTACCTGGTGCTACTATAACAGCACCTGTAGTTGTATTTAATGTTATTCCTGGAGGATAAGTTCCTACTTGGCTAATAGTTGCATTGCCACTTGGCCCTAATACTACTGGATCTCCATCTATATCATCATTAGATGTTACATTGTCAATTGCTGTACCACCTGTTGATGCAGCTAAGCCATTTTCTGTTACAGGATTAACTCTATAATTATCTGAAATTAAAATATTAATATAAAGAATAGCCGTATCACATTTACTTGGTGCAGTTGGACATGGTCCTGAATTTGGTGATGGCACATCACATATAATGTATGCCAAAGAATCCGAACCAATAAAATTGAAGTTTGGTGTATATTTTAATTCTCCATTTGGTTCAACTGAAACTGTACCATGAGAAGGTTGTAAAATTCCGCCAGATAATGATACATTCAAAGGATTATTATCGGGATCTGAATCATTAGCCAAAACATTGGCGTATAAATCTGAATTTAATGTGCCACTTCTATAATCGTTATTTGCAATAGGTTTATTATTAGCTGGTGATGGATTAATAGTTATAACAACATTTGCTGTTGAACATTGTTGTGTAACTCCATCATCACAAATTCTATAAACCAATGAATCAGCTGGCCCACTAAAGCTATTATTAGGAGTATATTGTATTTGATCTCCAACAAGAACTGCTGTTCCATTTGCTGGTTGGCTAACAATTGAAACTGTTAATATGCCATTTTCTGGATCTGTATCATTTGCTAAAACATTTATTAAAACTGGTTGACATTGATTATCTGCAACCACATCTCTATTTGCAACTGGTGGTTGATTTACTATTGTAATTATTACAATTGCTGTATCACATAAAGGTGTAGGAGCACAATTTGGTGCACTTCCTTCACAAATTTGATAAATTAATGTATCCTTACCAGTATAATTTGTGTTAGGTGTATAAATAATGTTATTACCAGAAACTACTGCTAATCCATTTTTAGGATTTAATGTTATTGTTGGAGCACCTGTTCCTGGTCCATCAGTATCACTATCATTGGCCTTTACATTAATATTTACTGCAGTGTTTGAATTTGTAGAAACTACATCTTTATTAGCAATAG
>JANPAY010000438.1:0-9447 GCA_031430155.1 Comamonadaceae bacterium | reverse complement strand
GCTCGCCGTTGACACCAATATTTTGGTGCGTTTACTTGCTATCGATGACGATAGGCAGTACAAACTTGCCCAAACAACTGTTGAAGATGGCGGATGGGTCTCCCACGTTGTTCTTGCCGAAACCTGCTGGGTATTGGATCGGGTTTATGCGTGTGATGCGAAGTGGCTCGCGCAGGCGATAGTCATGTTGCTTCAGCACGAACACTTGATTTTAGAAGATGCTGATGTCGTGGAAGATGCGCTCACAGAATTCAAGCGCAAACCAAAACTTGGATTCACGGATTGTTTGGTGTTGGCGATTGCACGCGCCGCAGGTCATAGACCACTTGTTACGTTTGACAAAGCGCTAGCCAAATTAGCGGATACCGAACTCATCCGCTGACAACTCGTAGATCTAAGCGCTCTGAGCAAATCCCCAGCCCATCTCGGCTAGCGGTCTAGCGCCCTTGGCTGAGTTGACGGCTTGGGCACTGGAGGCTGTACCCATTTCCACGCGCTTGGCGATGCCTTGCAAGATGCTAGCAAGCCTGAATAAGTTGTAGGCGAGGTAAAAATTCCAATCCGCCTTCATTTGCGATGGCGTCAGGTAGCCCGTGCGTTGGCAATACTTAGCGATGTATTCGTCTTCTGATGGAATGCCAAGCGCCTTGTGATCGAGTCCACCAATGCCGCGGAATGAACCCGGTGGAATGTGCCACGCCATGCAGTGATAGCTAAAGTCGGCAAGCGGATGACCCAGCGTCGAGAGCTCCCAGTCCAGCACCGCAATCACGCGGTTCTCGGTCGGGTGAAACATCATGTTATCTAAACGATAGTCGCCATGGACGATGGAGACCAGCGATTCGTCTTTGGCCGTCTCGGGCATATTGGCGGGTAGCCATTCCATCAGCCTGTCCATCGCTTCAATGGGCTCGGTGATGGATGCCACGTATTGCTTAGTCCAGCGACCGATGGACCGCGCAAAATAGTTTCCTGGTTTGCCATAGTTAGCAAGGCCACGCTCGGCAAATTTCACCGTATGTAAGGCAGCTTGTACGCGGTTCATCTCGTCATAAATCTCGCCGCGCTCTTTGTTGCTCATGTCGGGCAGCGCTTGATCCCACAGGATACGGCCTTGCATGAATTCCATGATGAAGAAGGCGCGGCCAATCACGGATTCGTCTTCGCACAGCGCCAGCATTTCGGGCACGGGAACGCCTGTGCCATAAAGGCCGCTCATTACCGCAAACTCGCGTTCAATGGCATGAGCGGACGGCAAGAGCTTGGCGGCTGGGCCTGGCTTGGCACGCATCACGTAGCTGCGGTTAGGTGTGATGAGTTTGTAGGTGGGATTGGACTGCCCGCCTTTGAACATCTCAACGGTGAGCGGCCCTACAAAACCTTTGACGTGCGCTTGCATCCAAGCGGTCAGCACCGCTTCGTTAATCTTGTGTTGTTCGGAGACAGCGCGTGTGCCAACAAATTGGTTGTAGTCCATAGTCTGATTAAGGCATTAAATGGGGGTAATTTCATGGCTGATTTGAAGCAGCAAATTGCGATTGCGAATGACCAAACCACCCGGCTCGATACGAATAGCCTCTTCGCGCTCCATGCTTTTTAACTCTTGATTCACGCGCTGGCGTGATGCGCCGAGCAGCTGCGCCAGTTCTTCTTGAGCAAGGTGTAAGCTGATGCGAAATTCGTTTGGGTGATTGAGCGCGGGCACGCCATAACTGCGCTTCAAATGGAGTAATTGCTTGGCGAGCCTAGCTCGCAAGGGGAGGGTGTTGAGATCTTCGATCAAACCAAAGAGTTGCCGAATCCGCCGTGCTTGCAGCCGCATGAGTGCTTGATAGAGTTCGACATGGTTTGAGAGTATCTTTTCAAAATCTGCGCGGCTTACACAAACGATGGTGGTGTTCCCGTGCGCATACACGTCGTGCGTGCGTTTGTCACCATCAAAAATAGACACATCGCCAAACCAAATACCAGGCTCTAGGTAGGCAAAAATAATTTGTTTACCAGATAAGGAGGTAGAGCTCACACGGGCAGCTCCTTTGGCACAAGCAATCCAATCGGTGGCAGGTTCGCCGCGTGCCGAAATTAAATCACCATCGTGAAAACGTTTGACATAAATGCAGCGCAGGATGTCGTGCTTTAGGGCAGGTGATAGCGTACCAAACCAGCGTCCGCCGTTGATCGCTAAGCGCTCATCGGGCGTGATGATGGGCTCTTGAGTATCTTCGTCAAAATCTAAAATTTCGCGGCGCATAGTGAAGAGGAGTCAATCTTTGTAACAAGGGGGGCGTTTACCCAAAAACGCTTCAATGCCCTCTTGGGCATTGGCGTGATGCAGGTTTCTGACGAAGTGTACGCGCTCAGCATCCAATTGCGTATGCAGATCATTGATTTGCGCAGACTGGAATAATTCTTTGATGCTGGCCATGACGTTGGGTGCACGAGCGTTCAAGCTGGAAGCCAATACCAGTGCGGTTTGCAGGGCATCGCCCGCATCCGATAAACGATTCACCAAGCCTAGCTCGAGTAAGCGGTCCGCCGTTTGCCGCTGCGCTGTCAGCATCCACTCCATGGCCAAATTGGCGGGCAGCTTTTGCGTGAGTTGCCAACTACCGCCGCCATCGGGTGAGAGACCAACCGTGCTGTACGACATGACAAAAATACTGTTCCGTGCCGCCACCAATAAATCGCAAGCCAGCGCGAGCGAGAAGCCTGCACCAGCCGCCGCACCTTCTACCGCCGCAATCACGGGCTTGGGATAGGTGCGGATGCACTCGATGAAGCCATGCAAGCCTTCAATGCTTTGGCTTTGCACTTCTGGCGGCTGTTGGCGATTGGCCAGCAAGCGATTCAAATTGCCACCTGCGCAAAAATTATCGCCTTCGCCCGTGATGACGACCGAGCGGACGTCAGGGTTGTTTTCAGCTGCATTTAAGGCTTCGATACCTGCCGCATATATTTCGGGGCCCAGTGCGTTGCGCATCTCAGCGTTGCTGATGGTCAGAATGAGTGTTTGCCCCTCAGCCGATGTTTTCAGTTGTGCCGTCAACTCATTCCCCTTGCAGCAGACTGAGGCCTAGCGCGGCGCGACGTCGCAGCCACGGGCTTGGGCGATAGCGTGGGTCGCCGTACACCGTCTGCATGTTGAATAAGACCTCGAGCACATTGGTGGGGCCATAGTGATTGCCCATCGCCAGTGGGCCGCGTGGATAACCGAGGCCTAAAGTCACGGCCAATTCCAAATCTTGCGGCGAGCACACGCTTTGCTGGCACATGTCGGTGGCGATATTAATGATGGTGGCAACGACGCGCTGCGTCACAAAACCCGCGCTGTCGCGGATGACGCTCACGGCTTTTCCGTCCCCCGCAAACAGCGCGTGCGCTGCGTCCCGCATATCAGGGCGGGTCATGGGGTTGGTGGCAAGTATGCGTCGCTTGGTCTCTTTGTCATCAATCAACATGTCGATGCCCACAGTGCGGGCGGGATCAAGCCGCTCGACAACCGCCACCGTTGTCACGTCAAAGCCCAGTGGCGCAACAAGGGTAAGTGCCTCCATAGACGGCGACTGTCCTGTTTCAATTTTTGCGCCAAGATCTTTGAGTAGTTGCAAAAGTTCACTTCTGCGAGCCGCACGGGTACTGACCCACACAGGAGGCATCGCCAAGACCACAGGCACTGGGTCTTCTGGCGCAATGACAGCCACGCCGCCCTCGTAATCGTAAAAACCAGCACCGACTTTTTTGCCGACTACGCCACCTGCCAAGCGCTGCGCGGTAATGACGCTGGGACGATAGCGTGGCTCATCAAAGTATTGGCGATAAACCGATTCCATCACAGGGTGCGACACATCTAGCGCGGTTAAATCCATCAACTCGAACGGTCCGAGCTTGAATCCCACTTGGTCGCGCAGGATGCGATCAATTGTCACGAAATCAGTCACGCTCTCTTGCACGATGCGCAGTGCTTCAGTGCCGTAGCCGCGCCCTGCGTGGTTGACGATAAAGCCAGGCGTATCCTGTGCCGTCACGGGTGTGTGCCCCATTTGCTTAGCAAAGGTTGTGAGTTGGTCGCAAACGCCTTGCGATGTTTTGAGGCCAGAAATCACTTCCACGACCTTCATCAAAGGCACAGGATTAAAAAAGTGATAACCCGCAAAGCGCTCAGGGTGCTGCATCCCAGCTGCAATGGCGGTCACGGATAGCGACGAGGTATTGGTGGCAAGTACACAGTCCGCGCGCACGATTTTTTCTAAATCTGCAAACAAACTGCGCTTCACATCCAAGCGCTCCACGATGGCTTCGATAATGAAATCGCAATCTGCTAAGTCTTGCTGGGACTCTGCGGCCACAAGGCGACTCTTTTGCGCAGCGGCTTGCTCTGCGGTCAATCTTCCTTTTTCCACCAGCTTGTCCCATTGTTGAGAAATAGCCGTAATTGCTTTGTTGATGGCCTCTGGTTGTGTATCAAACAGCAAAACAGTAGAGCCTGCCTGCGCGGCAATCTGCGCGATGCCGCGACCCATGGCGCCTGTGCCGACCAAGCCAACGGTTTTAAAGATAGAAGAATGTTGTGTCATGTGCGTGTTTATCCTAGGGGTTGATTATCTGTTGAGCCGCTAATATGGCAAAGCGTACTTACACCTACTTACTACTATCTACTATCGCTTATTTCTCATTCTCAAGGATGCACTATGACGCTTAAACTCTGCGGTTTTTCTGCCAGCAACTACTACAACAAAATCAAATTGCAATTGCTAGAGAAGGGCGTTGCATTTGAGGAAGAACTGGTTTGGACGGGTAGCACGCATCCAAAATTGATCGAACGCTCGCCCATGGGTAAAGTGCCGTTTTTGGATACACCGCAAGGCGCGATTTCAGAATCCATTGCCTGCGCCGAATACATCGAACAGGCGTACCCTGAGCATTCACTTATGCCGACGGACGCCTTTGCGGCAGGCAAAGTACGCGAGCTCATCGTTCACATGGACTTGCACCTAGAGCTAGTCGCTCGTGTGCTCCATTCAGAGGCACTGTGGGGCGGCAAAGTGAGCGATGGCGTGAAAGAGCGCCAGCGCAAGCTACTCGATCAAGGCATTGCCAGCTTCGCCAAAATCGCTAAGTTCTCACCGTTTGTGGCAGGCGATGCGTTTACGCTAGCCGACTGTGCCGCGGCTGTGCATTTGCCGCTGGTCGGAACGACCACCAAAATCATTTATGGCGAAGATTTATTGGCCAAGGCTACGCCGTACAAGGACTACCTCAAACATCTCGCCGAGCGTCCCGCCTTCATCAAGATGAACGCCGATCGCAAAGAAAACACCGAGATGTTTATGGCGAAAGTGCGCGCGCAGGTGGATGCGGCTAAGGCGGCTAAAGCTGCGGGTTAAGACTCGCGTCTCGACCAGCTACTCAGCCCAATCGCGCACAGCATCACCGCAAAGCCATACCAGTGCAGGTGGCTCATGTGGTCATTGGCAATGAGCCAGCCGCCTAGTCCCGCACCAAAAGCTTGTCCGCTATACATCGCCGAAGTATTGAGTGCAATGCTAGCCCCCGCCACCAAAGGCGCGGCGCTGGCTAATCTGGCTTGCTGCGCGGAGTTACTGGCGAAGCAGCCGAGGCCCCACGGCGTGCAGATCATGAGCACCGTGATGACGCTGGTACCCAGTGGCCATAGCAAGAGGCTCAGAGCCATCAGACTCATGGCGATGATGGGCGCTCGGTCTGCTCCAATGCGGTCGATGGTGCGCGACAGCGTAAAACTGCCAATGAGTCCGCAAAAACCAAACCAAAAAAAGAACAGACTGATGGTGCGTGTGTCGGCATTCAAAACGTGTTTGTAGTAGGCCGTGAAGTAGCTAAACAAGATGAATTGCGCGAAGGCTGCGAGTAAAGTCACGCCCACCGTCATCATTAGCACGCGGTGCTTGAACACGCCTATCCATGCAGCTTTGCTCAGTGCGGCAATTTGAATGCCGCTTGGCAAGACGCGCCATACCCACAGGGCTGAGCCTGCCGCGACCAGAGCGACTAAACCAAATGCCCATCGCCATCCCAATTCTCCGCCTAATGTGGAGAGCAGTGGCACACCAAAAACGGATGAAATCGACCAGCCCAAAAAGATGAACGTAATCGCTTTGGCGCGCTCCTCTGGTTTGGCTAGTAAGCCCACACATGCTGCGGCTTGCGGCGTAAATATGGCTGGCGTGATGACGGCGAGCACACGCAAAATCATGAGCGAAGTAAAGCTAGGTGCGATTGCACAAAGCCCGTGGAATAAGGCGTACCACGCCATGGTGAAGGCGAGTAGCTTGCGTCTATCCCACTTGGATACAAGCGCGGCAAAGAGTGGCGCACTCACCCCCATGAGGATAGAGCCTGCCGTAATGAGCTGGCCGGTGAGTGGCACCGATGTCCCTAAGTTATCGCTAATATCGGTCAACGTTGCGGGTACGACCATAATGCCCATTCCGACGGCTAGATTGCCAAAGAGCAGCGCCCATAGCATTTGTTTGCTTAAGTGGTGATTCATTTTTTGTTTCTGTTTTATTGTTTTATTTTTAGGAGCTTACCCATCATGGCAATTTCAATGTACTCGGCTAGTGTGCCTGTTTTTACAAAGATGCTTTCCAACCTCGGCCACTTTCTGGACAAGGCCGAAGCCAACGCTGCAACGCGTAAGTTCGATACAGCCGTCTTATTTGGTGATCGCCTTGCACCTGATATGTTGCCGTTTAAGGCGCAAGTGATCATTGCATGCGATGCCGCGAAGCTAACTTTTGCCCGTATCGGCGGGCTTGAGGCACCCAAATTCGAGGACAACGAAACCACATTTGCTGATTTAAAGGAACGCATCGCTAAAACGATGACCTTCATTAAAACGGTGAAACCTGAAGACATGAATGGCAAGGAAGATAAGGTTGTCACGTTTAAAGCAGGCCCTGTTGAGCGCACGCTATCGGGCGAGGACTACCTCAAGCACTGGGCGACACCAAACGTGTATTTCCACGTGACAACGGCCTACAACATTTTGCGCAGCAACGGTGTCGATTTGGGCAAGATCGATTTCTTGCTGGGGAAGGTTTAAATCGATTTTTGCAGTGCTTCCAAACGGTCAAGCTCTGCAAAAATGTAGTCAAAGCTGCCAGAAATGATGACGCGAGCCAAGCGCTGATCGCGAAAATCGGTCATGCTGTCAGCGACGAAGGTGAGTTTGGTCTGGTCTTTCATGATGCGCTTCTTTCGGTTTAGGCAAACACTTGATTACGGATGAGTCCCACCGCCAGGCCTTCAATCGCAAAGGTTTCGTCGGGGTGAACGATGATGGTTTGAAAGTCAGGGTTTTCAGGGTGCAGCTCGATGTGACTGGTCTTCTTTTCAAAGCGCTTGACGGTCACTTCTTCGCCCACACGCGCCACCACAATTTGTCCGTTATGCGCGGTGCGGCAAGACTGCACGGCCAGCAAATCACCGTCCATGATGCCAATGTCCCGCATGCTCATGCCGCGTACTTTGAGTAGATAGTCGGGGCGCTGCGTAAAGAGACTAGGCTCTAGGTGATAGGTTTGCTCGATATGCTCTTGCGCCAAGATGGGAGAGCCTGCAGCCACGCGGCCAATGAGCGGCAACACCAGTTGTGCCAAGCTTTGAATTTGCAAGCCCATTTGCTCGGAGAACTGACTGATGCGCGACTCATTGACGGCTTGCAAGCGATTGGATTTGAGGCGAATGCCGCGTGATGTGCCACTGACCAGTTCAATCACGCCCTTGCGGTTTAAGGCTTGGAGATGATCTTCAGCTGCGTTGATGGACTTAAAGCCCAGCTCAGTCGCAATTTCGGCACGTGTGGGCGGCGAACCTGTGGTGGCGATGGTTCGCTCAATCAGTGTCAAAATCTCTTGCTGACGGGCGGTCAACTTTACGGATGGATTGAAGTTCAACATATAAGCTCCTAGAAATAAAGGCTGATTAGATAGACAGCTGTATTTTTACACAGATTATGCACAGGTCAAGATATTTTTTATGAAAAATGCAAATAGTCAGGAAAACTTAACAATTCTGCTTTTGGGCACGGGCGGCACGATTGCTGGCCTGCTGGAAGGAGGCTCGCAGGCCATGTCTAATAAGGGTTACAGAGCAGCGCAGTTGCCTGTGACGGCACTAGTGCCAGAGTCCAAATATCGCATCGTGAGTGAACAAATCGCCCAAATCGATAGCAAAGACATGAGTTTTGAGATTTGGGAGAAGCTCTACTCTCGAATCTCTAGCGCACAAAGCGATCCCGCCATTCACGCCATCGTTGTCACTCACGGCACGGACACGATGGAGGAAACGGCGTATTTTTTGCACAGAACGCTCGTCTGCACGAAGCCCGTCATCTTGACGGGGGCCATGCGTCCAGCAGATGCTATTGATAGCGATGGTTCGCAAAACATGGCGTTTGCTTTTGAACAAGTGACGCACCTAAGTGCTGGTGTTTGGGTCGCATTTGCAGGAAAAATTTTCTCTGGCAACAACGTGCGAAAGGCACATCCCACACGATTGGATGCTTTTGATTTGATTAATGATGTTGCGATGACGGTATCGTCCGCGCCGCTTGCCGCTTTCAATCCGCCTATCCAGCGCTGGCCTCGTGTTGAAATCGTGATGAGCTATGCGGGCGCTAGCGGAGCACTCGTCGAAGCCCTCATTGCCCAAAAAGTGGATGGCATTGTTGTGGTGGGCACAGGAAACTGCACGGCGCACGATGCCCTGCAGGCCAAGTTGAATAAGGCCGTACGCGCAGGTATCGCTGTAAGCCTTTGCACGCGCTGCCTAGCAGGGAGAGCCATTCAAGCGCGGATTGATTTGATGCTACGGCTCATGCAGAGCACTTAGATCTCCACAATCATTTCAATCTCCACGCAAGCGCCCATCGGCAACTGAATCACGCCAAAGGCAGACCTAGCATGGCTTCCTACTGTGCTACCAAATACCTCGGCAATCAATTCTGATGCGCCATTGATGACCAAATGCTGCTCGGTATAGCTGTCGATGGAGTTGACGAGACCCATGATTTTGACGATCCGCTTGACCGCATTCAAATCTTTGCCTGTGGCTTTGCAAGCTGCTTCTAGTGTGCCGAGTAAATCAACCGCCACGGCGCGTGCAGCGGCCTTGCCATCCGCTGTTGCCATGTCCTCACCTAGCTTGCCCGTCCAGGCTTTGGCCGTACCTGTGTCATATTTTTTAGCGACATGACCACTTAAAAAAATCAAATTCCCTGTTTGTGCGAATGGCACATAGGCGGCGGCGGGTACGCCCACAGGCGGCAGGGTGATATTGAGTTTGGCGAGTTGTTCGTAGGGTGTGGTCATAAGATTTCCTTGTAAAGTGCAGCGATGTTAATTGTATTTTTTTTGGGGCTCATCGCTGGCGTGGCTTTGCAATTGCAGCAAAGCACCCTGTGGC
>JANPAY010000437.1:0-2133 GCA_031430155.1 Comamonadaceae bacterium | reverse complement strand
AGCAATATTGCGCTGACCATGCTTTTAAACGGCGGCGCAACGGTCAACAACAATACATTTGGTACAAGTGCGACGGGTTTTAATAATGAAACAGGCATTTATCTACTCGGTGGAACGATGGATTTGAACGACAATCGTTTTGAAAACAATGACAAAGCCCTCACGATTACGTCTTCGGATAACGTTAGCTTTCGGAACAATACTTATTTGTGCAATCGAGGTACGTCTTTGATTACTTATGCAAGTGCTTATCGCCAACCTACTATTTCGAGTGCCACTTATTTGCACAATGGCAGCGTTGTGCTTTCGGGAACGTCTCCTGCGGCGGGTGATAGCATTGAGGTTTATGAAACTTTTTCAACAGCTTGTACAGGTACAACGCCTTGTCAGGGTTTTAAACAAACAAGAGTGGTCTCGAATAGTGGTAGAAATTGGTTTGCGACGGTTATGCCGACTTCGGGCAGAACCTTTTTGGCGAATGCGGGGCGGGTGCTTATCAGTCCCGGTCTTGTGGCTAGTAGTCTGCCGCCGTATGTGGCACATTCTTCTTTATTTACGCCTTGCGAAATACCCGATTGCCCTACGATGACTGTGACATTTACCAAAGTGAATGATGTCAATTGTTTCGGTGGCAACGACGGACGGGCCACTATTTCTATTCCAAGCCAAGCCACGACAGGCGGTAGTTTCCGCTATTACGTTGCCGAAACGGAACTAAACACCCCCATTTATGCCCCTATCGTTGGTTCTGTAACGGTACAAAATCTTCAAAATCGCACTTATACGGCTTTTGTAGAAAACACTTTGACGGGTTGCAAATACAAATCACTACCCCTCAGTATTGGGCAACCGAGCGCACCCCTCAGTTTAACCAATTGTCGAGAAGTTTCTTCTACCACAACGCCCACAGCCGCCGACGGTGTAGGCGAAGTAACCGTCAGCGGCGGCTCACAGGCTTACACTTTGACCTATCAACGGACAGGTTTCACACCCACAACTATCAGCGTGGCAACGCCATCAACGCGTATTTTATCTGGTTTGGCGGCGGGAACTTACACCGTTGTCGTCACCGATAGCAAACACGCGGCGGGGAATCCAAAAACGGGTTGTACGGACACTTGCACGTTTACAATTACAACGCCCACTTGTAGCAACCTCAGTTTGACAGTTCAGCAAGTGACCAACGTCCTGTGTTCGGGCAATTCGACAGGCAGTATTTTAGTCAGATACAACGATTTACCCGCCAATTTGCCTTTAACTTTAAGGTTGTTGCAAGGTCCTGCACTGCTCAGAACCGTAACAATTACCACACTTTCAGGCAGTCAAACCCATTCTTTTGACAATTTACCCGCAGGGACTTACACCATTACACTCAGTCGTGGCGCAGCTTGTACGGTTACACGCACGGCAAGTATTGGTCAACCAAACACCCCCCTCAGTATCAATTGCCAAAATATCGTCCACGCGGCAAGGGTAGGGGAGGCGAGTGGTTCAGCCGCCGTAGCGATTAGCGGCGGTACACCCAACTATCAACTCAATGTAACAGGCGGCGTGACGCGCACTTATACTGTTACCAATACAACTTCGCCTTTTCCCATTCCCAATTTGCCAAAAGGTACTTACAATGTGCTGGTTACAGATGCCAATAACTGTTCGCAAACGTGCAATTTTACCATCAATGACCCCGATTGCACGGGTTTTGATGTGGTTGCAACGGCTGCGCCAGTCTCCTGTTTTGGCGATAATAATGGACAAATTCAAATCCGACCCGCTAATGGACAAGCACCATTTACTTACACTTGGAGTTTGGCGAGTATTGGCAACCGCGATTTTGCTAACAATTTGGCAGCCGATACTTACAGAATTACGGTTGCTGACAACCGTCTCTGCCGCGACACAGTTGGGACGCGCGTAAACACCCCCTCAGTATTAAGAGCAGTTGTCACGCCTCAAAATGTCCAGACAAGCGGTGGCAGCGATGGGATAATTAAAATATTGGTTTTGGGCGGCACACGGGATTATGCTGCGGAATTGATTTTAAACACCGTTTCTCGACCGCCGACGCGCCGCGTTTTAGATACTTTTTTCTTTGAAAACTTAAATCGAGGCACTTACACCTACCGCGTTTGGGAT
>JANPAY010000436.1:0-2806 GCA_031430155.1 Comamonadaceae bacterium | reverse complement strand
AGGGTATGACAACCGAAACATCCTTTGTTCGTAGTCTTATTAAAAATTGGCATAAGACCTACGGATATCTTTCTGGCCAATTTGTACGCATCTCGTCCTTAAGGCACGCCGATAAAGCGGAGATCGCCAAGCACCTGCTTGCGCTCCCCGAGCGTGATCGCTATTTTCGGTTTGGCTTCGCTGCGACCGACCAGCAAATTCAAAATTACGTCAATGGTTTAAATTTTGAACGTGACCACGTGTATGGCATTTACAACCGCCAAGCGGTCTTGGTCGCCGTGGCGCATGTCGCGCAAATGAGCGAACCCCATCAAGCACCGCTCAGTTTTGGTCTTGGTTTCTCTCAAAGTGCCGAGTTTGGCGTATCGGTCTTGCCAGCGTATCGCAGTAAAGGTTACGGCGGTCGCTTGTTCAATCGCGCGGTGACGCATGCTAGAAATCAAGGCATTAGCCAATTTCATATTCAGGCGCTCACCGAAAACTCGCGCATGCTGCATATCGCTAAAAAGCGCGGCGCAACGCTCGTCAATTTTGGTAGCGAGACTGAGGCTCACTTGCTGCTGCCGAAGGCCGACTTGGATAGCCGAATGTCTGAGCTGATGGCCGAGCATTTTGGCAATGTGGATTATGCGATTGCGCATAAGAAGAGCTGGGTTCCAGCTTTTGGTTAATTTAATTACGTATAGATAATTAAAATATATTAATTAATAATTTATATGTTACGATGTTTGCATTATGTCGCAATCATCCAAAGCCATTGATGTTATGCCCGCTGCTGCGCTCACAGCGCTGCGTAAGCTGGGCGTTGACTTAACCATCGCAAGGCAACGCCGCCGCGAGGCACGTCCCGCTTGGGCTGCAAGGCTGAACGTCTCGATCCCTACCTTGATTCGCATGGAGAAGGGCGACCCCACGGTCGGCATGGGCGTGTACGCCACGGCGCTATGGATGATGGGGCGGCACACGGCGCTAGGCGCTTTGGCTTCACCTAAAGACGATCATGCTGCGCTCGAGCAAGAGCTCTTAACCGTGACGCGTAGGCATAAAAAAACCAAAAATAACGAATCTAGGGAGACCGCGTAATGTTTGACCGTCTTTACCTTTGGTATCTCGCTAACCCCCATCAACCACGCCTCATTGGCGGCTTAAAGCTGGTGGACGATCAGCGTTCGGTTGGCTTGCAATACGCCAGCGAGTGGTTGCAATTAGGTTTTTCGCTCAGCGACGATTTGCCGCTGACGGATAGTTTTCATATCCCTCTTGCGGCTAATAACCGAGATGGCCGTGCAGCTGGTGCGGTAGACGACGCAAGGCCAGACCGATGGGGCGAGCGCGTGATTCGGTTTATCGAGCGGCCAGCGCGGCTATCCTTGCTGGAGTACCTCTACTTTGCAGGCGACGCACGCTTTGGTGCGCTGGGTGTCTCTAGCCGTCACGACGTGTACACACCGCATGCGCACAGTGCGCTCCCAGTTTTGTCGGATGTGTCAGCCGTACACCGCATCGTCCAGCAAGTACTGGCGGGCGAGGCTGTGGACGAGCATCTCAAGCGTCTAATTCAGCCAGGAGCCACGCTGGGCGGGGCACGGCCAAAGTCTTTGCTAGTGATGGATGGTAAAGAGTGGGTGCTCAAGTTTGCCGAAGAAGCGGGGAACGAGCGCGGCGTGGACGAACCACTCATCGAGCACGCCACCATGCGCTTAGCCGAGCGCTGCGGCATCCATGTGGCAGAGACCCGTGCAATTCCTTTAGCATCCCGTAGCTCAAAAACAGCGCACGCCATTGCCATAGAGCGCTTCGATAGGGGCTTGCAAGCGAGAGTCCATGCGCTCTCCGCTCATGTGGCGCTCTCCAGCGCAGGCGAAATCATGGGCTACCCAGAACTGGCGCAGTGGTTTAGGCGCAAGTGCAAGCCAGCCGAGATAGGCACGCAGCAACACGAGTTATTCCGCCGTATGGTCTTCAACATCCTGATCGACAACACCGACGACCACGAAAAGAATCATGCCGTACTGCGTGGACAAGATGGCTTTTACAGACTTTCCCCAGCGTTCGATGTACTGCCCATGATGCACGGCCTTGGTTATCAGCAAATGCGAGTCGGACGCGCAGGGCACGAGTCCAGCATTGACAACGCGCTATCAGAGTCCAGCAGTTTTGGGCTTAAATTGGCTGAGGCTAAAGTGCTGGTAAGTCATATCCGACAAGGCTTAGCGGGATGGCAAACTTACTTTTTAGAGCAAGGCGTGACTAAGCGTGATATGGATGAAGCGGCTTATTTTGTAAAGGCTTGAAATCTGCGTAGACTAATAACAAACCCCCCGCAAAGCTTGCGCCTTGCGGGGGGTAGTTTGTCGTGAATTCACCCCTCGACTTGTCTCAGGCTGAACGGACTAGCGGATTTTTACATCCCCATATCGCCCATACCACCCATGCCGCCCATTCCACCGCCCATGCCGCCGCCCATAGGAGCGTCGTCTTTGGCGGCTTCGCAGACCATGCACTCTGTGGTCAGCATCAAGCTTGCCACAGACGCTGCGTTTTGCAGAGCAGTGCGGGTTACTTTGGTTGGATCCAAGATACCCATTTCGATCATGTCGCCGTAGGTCTCGTTGGCTGCGTTAAAGCCGTAGTTACCTTTGCCAGCCAAAACAGCTGCGACCACCACAGAGGCTTCGCCGCCGCCGTTGAACACGATCTCGCGCAGTGGGCTTTCAACCGCTTTCAACACCAGTTTGATGCCAGCGTCTTGGTCAGCGTTTGCGCCGCTCAAATTGCCCACAGCTTGCTTAGCGCGCAAGAGTGC
>JANPAY010000435.1:0-3771 GCA_031430155.1 Comamonadaceae bacterium | reverse complement strand
AGTTTTTTCTCTGGCATCAAATCACCATCGTGCAGTAATCCAGCCGCATGAATGATGAGATGAAATGGAGCGTCGCTTGCAAGCGCTTTAGCCGCAGCCGCAATGCTTGCCTCGTCCTGCATATCGATGGCAGGCGAGCTGTGACGGTGTAGCCCAACAACTTCATTGCATCTCGGATCGGTTGCCAGCAACGCGGCAAACTCCGCGCCTATCGTCCCGCTAGCGCCAATAACCAAGGCGCGGTAACTCTCGGGAAGTGAGTTCATCGCTGTTTGCTCAAACGTTGCCAAGCCGAAAATCCTTCAAACAACAACTCACTCACCAGCGCCAAAACCGCAGCAGGTATGGCCCCAGCCAGCATGAGGGCGCTGTCGTTGAGTGCGAGGCCTGTCACGATGCGCTCGCCCAAGCCTCCTGCCCCCACAAACGCCGCAATAGTCGCTGTGCCAATAGCGATGGAGCTTGCGGTGCGCACACCCGCCATCACGGTAGGCATGGCTGCTGGCAACTCGACGAAGCGTAGGCTTTGCGCTGCAGTCATTCCAAGCGCTTGTGCGGCGCCCCTCTGACCTTTGGATACTTCCGCCAATCCTGTGCAGGTGTTACGCAAAATCGGCAGCACCGCGTAGAGTGTGAGCGCCATGAGCGCAGGCCAAAAACCAATGGTTCCAAGCGCGGCAATAAAGACAACCAGTAGCGCCAGCGATGGCACGGTTTGCAGCACGCTGGCTGTCCCGAGCACAAGCGCACGAAGCTGCGTATGACGATAAATGCCAATCGCCAGCGGGACGGCAATGAGGCAAGCGCTGCCCACCGACACCAGCACGAGGACGATGTGCTGCCAAAGCAAACGCCACAAGTCATCGGCCCATAAGCGTGTCCACAATTGTTGAAAATAGGATGCGGAAGATGGCTGGGAAGCCATACTGGTATTGGCCTGCAGGCCATTTTTATTGGCTAAAAATTGACGTGCAATCGCATCAAAAGGTTGACTCTCTAGTTCGGCTTTGGCATTCATCGCAATCATTGCGGCCTCGCTAATTCGCCCTTCTAACTTTTGAATCACAGCCCAAGCGGCAGGGTGCTTTTGCGGCATATCCAGCCGATATAAAACGACCGCGTCGTAGCGCGGGAAGTAGTTTTGGTCGTCCACCAACACCCTCAATCCCAAGTGATTGATCTTGGCATCCGTGGTGTAGATGTCCATCACGTCGATTTGCTTTTTCTCTATCGCGGTGTAAGCCAAGCCGTGATCGAGTCCTAGCGGCGTGTGCGCTAGCTTGTACTTGCTGGACAAGCCCTTCCAACCATCTTGCCGTCCAATAAATTCGTTCGATAAGCCCAGTTTCAGTTCAGGATGCTTGGCAAGATCGCTAAGACTGCGAATGCTAAGACGGTCGGCATCCACTGTACGCATCGCCAGCGCGTAGCCATCGTTAAAGCCTAGCGGTATACCTACACCCAAACCCTGCTTGGCAAGTAGCGCCCGCATCGGCTGCAAAGCCAGATCTGGCGAGGCTTTCAAGATCTCTGTCGCTATCGTCCCCGTGTATTCAGCGTAGGCATCAATCTGTCCAGATTTGAGTGCTTCAAACACAATCGCGGTATTGCCAAGCCCTTGCAGTACTTGCGTTTTAGCGCCTGTGTTTTGCGCTGTTTGCGCGAGCAACTCGGCAAGAATGTAGGACTCGGTAAAGCGTTTCGAGCCGATGCGAAGTGTGGATGTATCCTGCGCATGACTAGCCGCAAAGCCAAACAGCATAAGGGCTGCAAGGCATCTGCGTAGAAGCTGCATAGAACGGACTAGCTTAAATCGCCAACCAACGATGCCAAGGCCTCGGGCGCAATCTCGACGTGCATGGGATAGTTGGTGTGATCGCAGCCCAGCGTCACTCCCGCACCTGCTTTAATCGCAGCGCACATCTCAGCTGTCAACTCAAAGCGTACAAAGTGAACGGCGCTCGTCTTTTCATCCGTCTCGCGCTCTAGATCTTCGTCGGCAATGGCGTAAACGCGCGGCTTGCCTTCGACCTCGACGTAGGTAGCATCCTCCACGCCAATCAGCCGTGCCAACTCGCGCTTACGCTCTTCCACGTTCGTGTACTCAATCATCATGGTCGCCTTCCAGTTCGTGCCTGTTGGCACGAGCGGCGTATAGACCTCGATCTCACCTTGAATCGCTTCTTCTTCAAAAATTTTTTCAATGCGCAGCATCTCTTGGATTTGATAGCGAATCGACAGCTCGCTTTCAAACTGCATGTTGATGTGCTCACCCAAATGGATGGAGCGCAGCTTGCGGTGCGCAATCACGTCCGCCTTGTGCACCTTGCGGAACTTGTGATAGCTCTCCAATGTCATGAGGCTATCGGGGGTGATGGGAAGTCCAGTAGTTTGCATAAAAATAGCTCGGTTTATATAACGAAATTAATTGGGGTCTGTCCCTAATTAAATAAGCCCATACGCTTTGCGCACAAGGGTGAGCGGGTGCTGCAATTCAGGTGTTCCCAGCCCAGCGACTTCAAACCCTTGCGCAATGTGATGACCGCCCAGTGGGCAGTCGGAAGTGATGTAGTCTGGCAGACCAGCTGCAGCGCGGTCGTCACCCGTTGTTGGAAGGCTACCTGGATGATCTGCCATTTTTTTAACAAGCGGTTTGCCAATCTTCATCGCCATTTCGTGCGTGGCTTTTTTGACCCCGAACGTACCCGCATGTCCTGAGCAACGCTCGTTGGTTTGCACGAAGGTACCCGGAATCATCTTCAGCATTTCTTCGGTTTTTTTGCCGATGTTTTGCACGCGACCGTGGCACGGGATTTGGTAGCTGATCTTGCCAAGGCTGACAGGGAATTCGGTTTTGATAAGACCATCGCGCTTACGTGCCATCAGGTACTCAAACGGATCCCACATGGCGGCTTTCACTGCTTGGGTGTCGGCGCAGTCAGGAAACATCAGCGGAATTTCTTGCTTGAACATCAAGGTGCAGCTGGGGATGACGGTAAGGATGGCGTAGCCCTCGGCGGCGTACTTCGCCAGCACAGGGATATTCGCTTCTTTGCTCTTAGCCACCGACTGCAAATCACCCAATTCCAACTTGGGCATTCCACAGCAAGATTCTTTGCTAACCAGCACATACGGAATCGCGTTGTGATCGAGGATTTTGAGCAAGTCATGACCAATGCCTGGCTCGTTGTAGTTGACGTAGCAAGTCGAATAAATCGCGACTTTGCCCGGTGTTTTTGCACCGTTCACAACGGCATGTTGCGGGGATTCTTCGGCTGCATTTCTAAATTTCTTTTTGGCAAACGATGGCAACCAAGCGTTTGCATCCACCCCCAATGTGGCTTCCATGACGGCGCGAACGGGCTTGGTGTTGTTTAATTTGTTAATCGCCTCGGTGACGATCGGGATGCCAGCAAAGTGGCCTTGCAGGTCGGTGCTGGCGAGTAATTTCTCAGCCGTTCCAACCTCGCCTTTTTCAAACTTAATCGCTTTGGCACGCAGCATGGTGTGCGGAAAATCCACGTTCCACTCGTGCGGCGGGGTGTACGGGCACTTGGTCATGTAGCACAGGTCACACATGTAACACTGATCGACCACCTTCCAATAATCCTTTTTGTCAATCCCATCGACTTCCATCGTTTTGGATTCGTCGACGAGGTCAAACAAAGTCGGAAACGAGCCACAAAGGCTCACACAGCGACGGCAACCGTGACAAATATCGAAGATGCGCTCGAGTTCGTCGAAACACTTATCCTCGTTGTAATAGTCAGC
>JANPAY010000434.1:0-1687 GCA_031430155.1 Comamonadaceae bacterium | reverse complement strand
CTGATGGCCATCCAGTAGCGGCGACTTCCGCGGGTCATGCCTGTGCGGAACGGTGATCGACCGCGATCGCAGTCCACTCCCGGTTGGCGAATTGATCGCCGACTTGGTCGATGATGAGTGCGGCGACGCCTTGGCGTGCGGCGAATACGAGTCCCTCATCGGGCGGAAGGACGCTCAGCACCGTCGCGATGGTGTCCGCTTGGAGACAACTGTCGGCCACGACACTGGCCGAGGCGACGGCTTCCGAGGGCCATCCCGTCCGTGGGTCGAGCACGTGACTGAACCACCGGCCGGCGATCATGACCCCACGTCGCGAGCCGCCGCTCGTGGCCAAGGCCCGGTTGGTGAGACGGACCGCCGCAACGGGGTCGGCATTGTCGTACGCGCGCAGAGGATCCTCGACGTGGACGACGACATCGCCACTACCCCGATGAAGCAGATCACCGCCGACATTTGCGACCACCGACGAGGCTCCGGCCGCAATGGCGGCATCAGTCGCGAGATCGACGAGGAATCCTTTGGCGAAGGAGTGAAACGTCAGCTCGGCGCAACTACCCCGCCGCACGACGGAACCGTCGGCATCGACGTGATAGCGCGACTGCGAAATCGTGGACGCGAGCTCCGCGAGTTCCGACCGATCGGGGACTCTCTGCTCCGCAGCGGCGGCGGCCCACCGGGCGGCGATCACACCCACGGCGGAGTTCACTGTTCCGCTGCTCCGGGCCAACCAGAACTCGCCGTGACGCAGCAGCGAAAGAAGGTGTCCCGAGGGCGTGTCGATCTCGCCGCGTCGCCAGCGCGAGAGCTCCGATTGCTCGTCGAAAAGCGTGAACTGACGCTCGAGTCGCTCCAGCTCATCGAAGAACGCTGTCTCCGCGCCGATCCGCCGCCGCCGGGATCCGGCCGCGCAGCGCAGAGCCGCGGTTGTGCCGAGAAACGGCGACCGGCTCGACCACTGCTCGCTCGGGCGCCGTCGCCGAGGAAGCACGACTGGGACGTCGCCGACGCGGCTAGAGCACGCGGAAGAGATGCGGGGAGCGGCCGCGCCCGGAGTGGTGCGGGTCGGCACCCTCGTTGCGGACGAGACCGTTGGCCTCGAGTTCGTCGACAACCTTGCGGATCGTGCCGGGCGAGCCACCGGCCTCGGCCATCACCCGGGCCAGCGTGAAGGTCCCGGTGCGGCCGAGGATGGCCTCACGGATCGTCTTCGCCGAGACGTTGCTCGATCGTTGGGCGCGCGCGGCTCGTGCGACCGGGGCACTCTTGGCCCGGCTCGCGACGCTTCGGCCGAGGTCGAACCCGGACTCGGCGAGGGCGATGTCGCTGACGCCGAGCGCACGGAACGCCTCCACGCTGACGTCGTTGCGCTGTGCCCAGGCACGCGCATGGCGGGCGAACGCCGAACGGAGTTCGGCGACGTCACCCTGCCGGGCCCGTTCGAGTTCCCCGTGGAGCTTCAGTTTGGCAATGACATCGTGAGACGACGCAAGGGCCGCTTCGAGCTCGGCCACGCGGCCACCGTCAACGGCCGACGACGGATCGGCTAGGAACTCCAGGTACCGACGTACGGCCTGCTCTGCGAGATCGACGGATTGCGTAGTGTCGGACATTCCACCAATCCTACCAGCAAGAGGAAACGACTACTCATGAACGTATTGGGTTGGGTCATTCTCGGACTCATTGCGGG
>JANPAY010000433.1:0-9310 GCA_031430155.1 Comamonadaceae bacterium | reverse complement strand
GTGCAGGCGATTTGGCTGCTGGGATCGGGGGCATAGTAGAGGCCGAGGCTGGCTGCGGCTTCCGAGATGGCGAGATTGCGCACACCAGACTGGACAAGGGCTGTGCAGGAGTCGATATCAATAGCGATGCGCTTGTTAAATTTAGCAAGCGAGAGCGTGACGCCGTTGGCAAGCGGCATCGCGCCGCCCGAGAGACCTGTGCCTGCACCGCGTGCCACCACGGGCACACCTGCCGCATGACAAGCCCGCAGCACGCCTTGCACTTGATCTTCGGTCTCAGGCAACGCCACGGCCATGGGGCGCTGGCGGTAAGCCGTCAAGCCATCGCATTCGTAGGGCACAGTGTCTTCGGATTGCCACAGTAGCGCGTGAGCTGGGAGCACGGCAAGCAAAGCGGATTTGAGGTTGTTTGGGAGTGTGAGAGCGGGCGTTGCATTCATATGGACATTCTACGAATACCACGCTAAGTTCATAAATCTTTAAATGCCACATGAAAATGTGATATTTTTACGACAATGTAGCTTAAAGAATTACACTGGCTGTGTTAAACTGCACCATCGTCATCTAAATCACGGAGATTGATCTATGCGGAAAATTGCGCAGTACGCTGTGTTGGCACTAGCGGCCGTATCTGTTTTTAGTTATGCACAAAGCGGTTTTAACCCGTTTAGTGGCTCGGCTAAAAAGGAATCGCGGGATGATGACTCCAATTACTTAAAAGAGCATGCGCATAGAGACCTGTCGCATGAGCACAAGAAAAAGATTGATCTGGACCATTTAGGGCGTCTGCTTATTAACGGTGGCTCGAATGACATGATCGTTGAGTTTGCCTCTACTGACGATGACGAAGATGAGGCTTTAAATGTCAAAAAAACGCGACATCGCGGGGTCAAAAATGGCGTGAAAGCGCATTTTGCTAGCGATGACTATCAAGAACTGCGCGATTACGATGCTCTTCCAATGGCGCATGTCAAAGTCAATAGCCGCCGCGCACTCGTGAAGCTTTTGTCACATGGCAACGTGGTGGGTGTTTATGAAAATACAGCAGGCCAATCAACGGGCATAGAAAATCTGACACTCATTGGCCAACCCGCCGCTGCGACGGCAGGCTATACGGGTGCTGGTACGACCGTTGTCGTCTTAGATACGGGTGTGGATTACACCAACGCAGCGTTTGGTTGCACAGCACCTGGCGTGCCTGCGGCAACCTGCAAAGTAGTCGCTGCATTTGATGTGGCACCAACAGACAATGTTTTAGACAGCACGGGTCACGGAACGAATGTCTCGGGTATCGTAGCTGCCGTTGCTCCTGGCGCTAAATTGGCTGTACTTGATGTGTTTACCCCTGGTACGGGTGCTTATGCTGCGGACATTATTACGGGTATCAATTGGGCAATTACGAACAAAACGCTGTACAACATCAAATCGATCAGTATCAGTATTAACTGGACGACAAAATTTACTTCAAGCTGTACATCATCTTGGGCGACAGCGCCGTTTGCTAATGCACGTGCAGCAGGTATTTTGCCTGTGGTCTCAGCGGGCAATTTAGGCTGGACGGACGGCGTGGCAGAGCCTGCTTGTGCGCCTGGTGCGGTGAGTGTTGGCGCGGTCTACAGTGCGAATTGGGGGAGTCGGACGTACGCAGCGACTACCATGATGAAAGCTTGTACTGACTCTAGCACCGTAGCTGACAAAATTGCCTGCTTCTCTGATAACGCCAGCCTCATGACGCTGTTTGCGCCAGGTGCAGTCATTACGGCGGCTGGCTCTAGCTTCGCGGGCACTTCGCAATCTGCGCCTCATGTGGCGGCGGCTATTGCTGTCTTGCGCGCAGCGAATGCTGCACCTGCTGATACCGTGTCGCAAACGGTGGCTCGTTTGACGAGTACGGGCACCAGCATCAAGGATACGCGCAACAATTTGACCAAGCCAAGATTGAATTTGTCGGCGGCGGTCAATAGCATCAAATCACCGACGACCGCTACAAAAACAGCGCTCAGCACCGCCAAGTAATTGACGGTATTTTTTAGTCGCCGCGCGGCGTAATCACAAACGCGGTCATACCCGTTTCTTTTTTTAGCAACTTCGACAAGGTATCGACAACATCGCCATGCTTGCTGCGAATGACCATGCGGTACTCGACTTGCGTGCCTTTGTCGATCAATGCATAGGCCAAGTTAGAGAGTAGAAATTTTGCTGCGGTGAGCCGCTCGGTCATGGCTTGTGGTCCTGCATCTTGTGCGGCTTCAAAACTAACCACAACATCGGCGTAGCTCATGGTGGGCATCATGCGCTCTAGCCAACGAAAGAGCGACAGCACGCCGATCGTGGCAAGGGTTGCCATAATCGCCGCCGAGTAAAGCCCGACACCGACCAAAATGCCAACTGCGGCGGTGGTCCAAATGGACGCAGCGGTGGTGAGTCCACGAACCGAGACGCCATCCTTCATGATGACACCCGCGCCTAAAAATCCAATGCCCGTCATCACGCCTTGCGCCATACGGGTGGGGTCGATGCGAACCGTGTCGGCGCTGCCAGAAAACCAAACCGCTTGATAGAGTGTGACTAGCATCAGCATGCTGGATGCCATACAGACTAAGGCGTGGGTTCTAAAGCCTGCTGCACGGCCTTGGTAGCTTCGCTCTAGGCCGATTAAGCCACCTGCCAAGAGTGCGCCGAGCAAATGCCCCGCCATTGCCCAGTGATGTTGCTCCATGCCCTTCGCCTTCTTTTAATTATCGAAACACCACGGTTTTGCTACCGTTCATGAGCACGCGGTGTTCGCTGTGCCATTTGACCGCTCGGGCTAGCACTTGGCTCTCAGTGTCGCGGCCAATGCTGGTGAGATCTTCCACCGTGCGACTGTGATCGACACGTGCGACATCTTGCTCGATGATCGGGCCTTCGTCTAACTCGGCCGTCACGTAATGTGCCGTAGCACCAATCAGTTTCACGCCTCGGTCGTGCGCTTGCTGGTAGGGCTTCGCACCTTTGAAGCTAGGCAAAAAGCTGTGATGAATATTGATGGCTTTACCTGATAGTTTTTGGCATAAATCATCCGATAAGACTTGCATATACCGCGCCAAAATCACCAGCTCAGCCCCTTCAGATTGAATGACCTCATAGGCTTTGGCTTCTGCTGCTGCTTTGCCATCTTTAGTAACGGGGATGTGGTGAAACGGCACGTTGTAGCTAGCAGCCAGTTGATAGAACTCGCGGTGGTTGCTAACGATGGCTCGCACATCTAAGTTGAGTAATCCGCTTTTCCAGCGAAACAGCAAATCGTTGAGGCAATGCCCCTCTTTGCTCACCATCAGCACCGTGCGCATGGGTTGACTGGCAGCATGTAGCGTGAGCTGCATTTTGTGCTCGGCTGCAAAAGCCATGAGCAGTGTATCGAGGTCGTCGTGCGGTACTCGATCGCAACTAAAGCGAATCCGCATAAAAAAGCGCTGCGTCTTGAGATCGGAGAACTGCTGTGCTTCTTCGATGTTGCTGCCTTGCTCAAATAAAAAGCTAGATACAGCGAGAACGATGCCTGCGCGGTCTGAGCAGGAGAGAGTGAGGATGTAGTTAGCCATAGTGTTTATTTTAGGGGCGCGAGTCACTGCATACGGCTGCTCTCTAGGACACGCAATTGTTTTTGGTGTGCGATCAGCTCGGCTGCGATGGTGGGGTCATGCGGTGCGAGCCAAGTGCCTGCACGGATGAGCGTTTGAAAGACGAGTGGCTCAGGACTAAAGTGCAGTACCTCGTGCCCAAGTTGCCAGAGTTCTGCCGCGTTGTTGGGGGTCACAGGTGTTGTCGTGAGCTTGGCAAAGCGAACTTGCGAGGCAAATAGCCAACTGGCCTCGGCTTTGGTGTAGGCGCCGCCCTGGTACAGCGCAGATCGCTCATTGGCGGTAAGAAATAATTGCCTGATGCGGTGGTAGTCGACGGCCGCATAAGCGCAAAAAGATAATAAACCAATGCTCGCTAAGCTACGCCAGATAAGGCTCACAGAGGCATTACCCGCGCGAGATTGAGCTGGCGTGGCTTGTGTAAATAAAACACCAGCCGATAACCCTACGGCGATTTGAAATGGTGCATACCACAAAGGATATTCAAGTAGGCTGTGCAGGCCAATGACTGCCAAGACGCCCCATGCTAAGACTTGTTCGGGTGTGTGCACCCGCCAAGGCCTGTGGCGGAAAAACAGCCAAGCTAGCAGTCCAAACCACAGCACGGTAAACGGTAAGCCGAGTTCGACCGCAAACTGCAAGGGCAAATTGTGGGCGTTGTCGGCTTGGGCAGCAAAACGCGGTAACGATCCAAGGTCGGTCGTCTGTAGCGCGTGAGCCAGTTCGCGCCAGCCAACGCCTAGCAAGGGTTGCAGTCGAATCAGCGCAAGTGTGTTGGCCCATAGCAAGCGTCGACTGTCTTGTAGTTGCATCTCGGTGGAGCCGTCAGGCGTTGCTGACAAACTAGTAATGCGGCCAAAAATGGTTTCTGGCGAGCCACTCAAGAGTGGTAATAAATAGGCCCATAGCACATAGGTCAGAACAGCCAAAATGGCGGCCGCCAGAACATCACGTCTGCGTTTGACTTTGGCCCACACCAAGGCGGATGCGCAAAGTGTGAGCAGCTCTAATAAACCCGCGCGCGAGCAAGTAGCGGCCAAGGCTGCGGTGAGCAAGGCGCATGTAGCAGCAGCTAAATACGTCATCGACTTAGCTGATTTGTGCTCGGCGCTATGGCGTAGCCAAATAATTAGAAGCGATAAAAGCGCAATATTGCAAAGCGTAGCAAGTTGATTGCGCTGGCGCAGAAGTCCAAAAGCTGTTCCTAACGGTTCGGGAGTGAGACCGAAGTATTGAACAAGACCTATGGCAGCGTTGATGAAACCTGCCAATAACCAGCCCCAAGCGATGACGTGGGCGGTTTTGAGGGCATGCAGTTTTGCCGATAGTTTTGCCGCTAGTCCAATACTGGCAAGGCATAGTGCAGCAGCAATTGTGTTGGGTAGATCACGGCTGCGCCAGGCAATCATGCAAGCAAGGCTTGCAAGCAACCACCAAAAGTGCGCGTCAATGCTTGGCGAGCCTTGGGTTTGTGGTGCTCCGATGGCCTCTGCGAGAAGCCAAAGGGCTAGGCACATAGCGCCCCAAAGCAGCGGCGCTACCGATGGCGTAGGTATCAGCCAAAACGGACAAAGCCACACGGCGGCGCCAAAAGCAACCCCCGCTATAAATGTCAGGCGGATGTGCGAACCCACTCTAATAGAAGTGGAAAAAGCCACGCGCCTAGCAGGCCGGCCGCACCAATGGTGCCTAGCATTTGAAGCAAAGTCATGCCAATTTGTGGAATGGGCGAATAGGGGCTCGGTTTCTTCATGGAGGTGTGATAGTAAAAATATGAACGGATTGATTGCTTCCTGCCACGGTGGCAAGTCCAAGGTCTTGCCATTGCGTATCAGTGCTATCGGAGTTGGCGGCGTCTTTGGTTGCAGCGCTCACAATAAAGGCTTGATTGTAAGTTTTACAGAGACTCTCAAGACGAGCTGCTAAATTAACCGCTTCGCCAATCACGGTATAGCTGCGGCGCACGCTAGACCCCATATCGCCTACGCACATGAGACCCGTGTTAATGCCAATTCCCATTTTGATTTCAGGCGTGTCGGCTGAACGATTTTGATTGAAGCTCTTAATGTCTGCTTGCAGATCGATGGCACAGCGCACAGCGCGTGCTGCATGATTGGCTTGTGGCTCGGGAGCGCCCCAAAATGCCATCACGCAGTCCCCCATGTATTTATCAATGGTGCCACCGTGCGCTTGAATAATGTGAGAGAGGCGGCTAAAAATATTGTTGAGCAAAGCTTGTAGCGCCAACGGTGGTAAGGCATGTGAAAGTTGCGTGAAACCACGCATGTCACAAAACAGCACAGTGAGTACTTGGTTGCTCGCCTGCATGGAATAGTCGTCACCTGAACGCACCATGCGGCTCACCCACTTGGGTGAAACGTAATTGCCAAATAGCAGCGTTAATCGTTTGCGACGCTGACCTTCCATAAAAAAGCCTTGACTCACGTGCAGCGTAAAAGCAGTAAAGATGAACGCAAGGCTTGCAGCCGAGGGCAGTACCAACGAGGCTTTCGCAAACATCACAGCGTGCATGAACCACACGAGAGTCGCAAGACCGACCGATAACGTGATGGCACCAATAGCGGATAAGGAGGGTAAGAAGATCAGCAGCGCTAGACCTAACACCAACAGCTGAAATAGGTCAAAACCAAGGGCGTAGTCTGGGCGAGTGATGGTGCGTCCTTCGATCATGCCTGCAACCATATTCGCTTGCACTTCAACACCTGGAAAAGATTTATCAAAAGGTGTCACGCGCAAATCTTCAAGAGCAGGTGTTGAGCTACCAATGAGCACGACCTTACCTTTAAGCGATGCTACCGGTAACTTATCCATTAAGACGTCAGAGGCGGAAATATAAGTAAACGAACCACCACGCGGCCCCCCTGCACCGCGGTAAGGAATGAGTTTGGTCACGGCGTTGTCTACAGCAATATCCTGCGTAACATCCCCATAACTGAGGCGTATAGCATCTAAATGGCGATAGCTTTCATCGCTAGAGGCAAAGTGCGGCGCAATAGTAGGGAGCGTTCCGCTGGGGCTTTTACTCGCGAGGTATCGACGGTACAACGCCAATGCCAATGACTCGTAGTATTGCCCTTGAAACTCAGCGAGCAACGGTGCAGAGCGAATCACGCCATCGATGTCACTAATGGCATTAAAAAAGCCAGCCTGCGGGGACGCGTCGGTCAACGCAGTCAAATTGGCGCCGTAGCCTGACCACTGTGTGATTTTGAAATCTCGTTGATCTTGAGCGTCGCGTTTCAGAACCGTGGCTGGTAGAGCGCCGCTGGTGTGTCCAGCGCGGTCGCTGGTGAAATAGTATCCCAGCACGACGGGCTGGCTTTGCAGTGCGTACGCTAGCGCTTGGTCTGCGGTTGGGTTTTCCGCTTCTGCAAAAACAACGTCAAAACCGATAGCGGCCACTTGTTGCTGTGTCGTCAGTTGCCGCACCAGCGAGGCCATTGTGCCGCGTGTCCAGGGCCAGCGGCCAAAGGCGCTAAGGCTAGCCTCGTCAATATCGACAATGACGACGTTTGAATCTAAGGTGCGAGGTGCATTAGCAATGAGCCTCGCGTCATAAATCCAAGCGTCTAATCTGTCTAAATACGGCACACGCCATACCTGCAAGCTGTGTAGCGAAAAAACAAAAACGACCAGCAGCAACGCCAAATGGCGCAGTAAAAAAGGCAGCACGTTGTTCATGTGCTGCCTTTTTACCTGAAAAATGAGAGCTTTAAGCAGCAGCTTTGCGGCCCGTTGACCATTTGGCAGCGACAACCACGAGAACAGCACCTAAGCCACCTGCGAGCATCTCAGCGCTTGGCACATTGGTTTTAAACCAATCCGCAACGGCAGGATCTGTCACGATCATGCTGCCAGCCAAAAAGCCTAAAAGGGCTGCCCCGCCTGTAATGATGATGGGGTATTTGTCCATCACCTTGATCAAGAGCGTGCTGCCCGCAATGATGAGTGGAATAGACATCGCTAGGCCGATGATCAGCAGCGTGAGTCGTGCGGATTCAGGTGCCTTTTCAGCGGCACTGGCAACAGCCAAGACGTTATCCAAACTCATGACTAAGTCAGCGACCAAAATGGTGCGAATCGCTGCGCCGATGGTGGCGTGAGATTTGATATCAGCTTCGTCGCCGTTGTCCGTGAGTAGTTGATAGCCAATCCAAAACAGCAAGATACCACCAATGATTTTGAGGTACGGCAGTGTCAGTAACTTAACCGCCACGATGGTGAGCACAACCCGCATGATGATCGCTGCGGCGCTGCCCCAAATGATGGCCTTCTTTTGGTGCTCAGCTTTTAGCGACCGTGCCGCCATGGCAATCACAACGGCGTTGTCGCCCGATAACAAAATGTTTGCCACGATGATCGCGAGCAGTGCACCCCAGAGTGCGCCAGATGTCCAATCCATGTCTCTCTCCTAAAATTCTAAAAATAAACCTAAAAAACAAAACCCCCCAGACTAAAGAGCCAGAGGGGTCTGGATGGCTGTCATCTTAACTAAAAATTACAACTGTATCGTTAGTAATGACCGCAAAGTTACAGCATAGCCTTGAGCAGTTTTGCCATCTCTGATGGATTGCGCGTCACTGTGAAACCACAGGCCTCCATGATCTCGAGCTTTGCGTCCGCCGTGTCTGCGCCCCCGCTAATCAAAGCGCCTGCGTGTCCCATGCGCTTGCCAGCAGGCGCCGTGACGCCAGCAATAAAGCCGACGATTGGCTTCTTCATTTTGGCTTTGCACCACATCGCCGCTTCGGCTTCGTCCGGACCGCCAATTTCACCAATCATGATGACCGCATCGGTATCGGGATCGTCGTTAAAAGCGCGCATCACGTCGATGTGCTTGAGGCCATTGATCGGGTCGCCACCAATGCCGACAGCTGAAGATTGGCCAAGGCCGATTTCTGTGAGCTGCGCCACAGCTTCATATGTCAAGGTGCCCGAGCGCGAGACCACGCCGATACGACCTCTACGGTGGATGTGACCTGGCATGATGCCAATTTTGATTTCATCTGGCGTTATCAAACCTGGGCAGTTAGGCCCAAGCAAGAGCGTCTTTTTGCCGCCAGCTGCTTCTTTGGCGCGCATCCGATTGCGGACTTCCAACATATCGCGGACAGGGATACCTTCGGTAATGCAAATCGCCAAATCAAGGTCAGCCTCAACAGCTTCCCAAATCGCTGCGGCTGCGCCTGCTGGCGGCACGTAGATCACGGAGACTGTTGCGCCTGTCTCGCTAGCCGCTTCTTTGACCGATGCGTAAATGGGGATATTGAAGATGGATTCGCCCGCCTTTTTCGGATTCACGCCTGCGACGAAGCACTCTTTACCGTTGGCGTATTCTTGGCATTTTTCGGTGTGAAACTGACCAGTTTTACCTGTGATACCTTGGGTGATGACGCGTGTGTTTTTATTGATGTAGATAGACATGTGAATTAACCTTTCAGTGCGGCAACAACGCGTTCGGCGGCTTCAGCCATCGAATCAGCGCTAATGATCGGCAGACCTGATTCGGCCAGCATTTTTTTGCCCAGTTCTTCGTTCGTGCCCTTCATGCGCACAACCAGCGGTACTGACAAGTTCGTCGCTTTGCAAGCTGTAATCACGCCCGTAGCGATGGTGTCGCATTTCATGATGCCACCAAAAATGTTGACCATGATGGCCTTTACTTT
>JANPAY010000432.1:0-4003 GCA_031430155.1 Comamonadaceae bacterium | reverse complement strand
AATAATTCCAGCAACAGTGTTGTTACCTGTGGCACTCACTGCTAAATTTCCTCCAAGGGTTAAAGTTGTTGTACTGTTTAAAGCTAATGTTGTAGTTACATTAAGTGCCGAACCTAAAGTCACACCTGGTGTTCCGACCCCGGTAGTTCTGTTTATTGTTAAACCGGCAAGCGTATTGTTGCCACTTTCAAAAGTCAATGTTCCCATCGCTCCGGTACCATTGATAAGCATAGTCCCCGGATTCCCACTACTGCTTCTGATAAATCCACTACCTGAAACAGTACAAACTTGTGCTGCTGTACCTAAGGTAAAAGTTTTTCCGTTTAAATCAAGAATATCCGTAGCGGAACTTAAGGTAAGTCCATTACCTC
Source organism: Comamonadaceae bacterium (assembly GCA_031430155.1). GTDB lineage: Bacteria > Pseudomonadota > Gammaproteobacteria > Burkholderiales > Burkholderiaceae_C > JASGCK01. Next base: position 3,632 of record JANPAY010000432.1, on the reverse strand, counting down.
CATTAGGGGCACCTGTCAATAAATTAACTCCTAGCTGAACTATTCCTGAAGACTTGGTAATTACAATATAATCTATATTGAAAGGAGCAGTAGCTGTTCCTGAAATTATCTGTGTTCCTGTTCCCGTGAAGAAAACCGCTCTTGCGTTGGCATTAAATGTTGCATTATCATTGTAATCGCCGGTAAGTTCCAAATCAGCACCTATGTTAGCGGCAAGTGTCACTGTACCACCATTTGTCAAAGTGGCACCTTTCAATCGTTTATTTGTAGTCCCGCTTAAGGTTATAGTTCCATTATTGATTAAATTCCCAACAAATTCGGCACCAATTCCTGTACTGCCGTTTTGGGCAGTTAAAGCAGGAATAGAGAAAGTACTTCCCGAACTCACGGTCAAATTCCCAGCTGCTTTTCCATAAGTATTGCTAGCTCCGGAGTTTGTAAAATCAAACGTGATATTAGCACCATTCCCTATCTGTACATTATAAGGGTAACCTGGCCCACTAGTAGCATTCCATTCACTAAAACGACCATAATTAGCATTATAAACTAAGGTTGATCCTGTACCATAAAATGGCGGATGCACATTGGCTATGTTAGAAGATGTTGCACTATTCATAGTAAAAGTACCCAATACTGTCAGCATACTTGTACTTGTTCCATTTCCGGCGCAATCCAATTGTGTTGTTGCATTAAGCTGCACATTTACATTAGCACCAGTATTCAGGTTAGCTGAAAGTGCCGTGCCAAAGTTGGCCAATGTTACTACGTGGCTTGTTCCTCCGCTCAAAGCCAATATGCTTCCTACGGCTCCCGTGATATTAAACGTATTTGCTGCACTACCGTTAATCGCTTGCGCGACAGTTGCACTCATTGTAAAAGTCTTAGCATTAAGATCGAATTCACCACTCGTTAAATTTAACGCAGCATTTTCCGTCATGTTTTGAGTAAGTGTGACCACATTTGTTGGTGTAGTACCTGTATTTGCTATCGTCAATGTACCGGTAGTTAAAGTAATCGGCAAAGCGGTTCCTGTAATTTGATTTGCAGTACCATTATAAATATAATGTCCTGTTCCGGGAAGGGTTCTTGTTGTAGTCTGCACATTCCCCGTAGCTCCGGAAGTTGCGATACCTGTTGCAGAACCAATTCCTAAAGTACCACCACCAACTAAAGTCAATGTTCCTCCGGTTACAATATTTGCAGCGCAAAAAAGTTTTGCATTATTGCTGATACTGATTGAACCTGCAGCATTCATAGAAAAATTAGAATTTAAAAGTACTGTATTTGTGGTTGTTCCATTTCCTACAGTAAAGTTAATAGGGTCTGTATTAATACCATTGGCAGTAGTTGTAAAAGTTTGCTGGCTAGTAGCTTTAACAAAATTAAAATTACCGATTCCGGTTGTTGTTAGCAAAGTTGCGGTTCCAGAAATTGCTGCATTTCCTTGAAGATTGAATGTTCCGATTGAATTATTGTTTCCGGCACTAGAAAGATTTAATGCACCCCCAGAATGTGTGTAATTACCAGCAACATTTACAACACATGTATTATTGTTACCGCTAATCAAATTTAAAATACCGCCAGTTATAGATAAATCACCTCCAATATTTAAAGTAGTTGCGGTAGTTCCAGTAATTCTGAATTCCCTTGTTCCTCCTCCTGTGGCTTGTATGGTTAAGTTTCCTTGAATAGAAGTAATGTTACCTGACTGATTCCATGAACCAGCTAATGAAGCGATGTTTATTGTTACGTTACCCATTGCATTTGGAAGAAAACCTCCGGGAGATACTCCATTTCCCCATTTTGTTACAGTTGTATTACTACTTGCTCCGAAAGTTCGCGAAGTACTTCCAGGAAAATCTGCCGAAACTCCGGCAGTACTAGAACCTACTGCGTCATGATTGTAAGTGCCCCCATTTTGAACTGTAAAATTTAAAATGGCTATTGCACTAGCTATCCCTGCACTGTTTTGAAAAACACCATTATTGGCTACTGTTACAGTATTTGCACTCAGGCCGTTGGATACATTTGTAACGGTTGAAGGACAAGTCAGTGTTCCATTTACAGTGATTGATGTAGTAGCTGTTGCACCAAAATTAGCTGAGTTAGATAATGTTAATGTTCCGCCAGATGCAATTGTAACTGTTGCTGGAATTGCTGCTACGTTTGTTGTAATGTTATGACCATTTGCAATGGTAACTGTTGAACCATCAAATGGAACTCTGTTTTCAACCCAAGAAGCCGCAGTTCCATAGTTTCCAGTGGCCGCAGAAGTAAAATTTTGAGTTAATGTATACGAATAATTACTACCGCTATTGTCCACATAATTTAATAAAGCATACGATTTATCTCCTTCACTCAAGGCATTCAACGCCGTGGCAGTCATAGTTGATGTAAAGACATAATAATAAACTGTGCTCCCAATGGCTTGCGCCGGAATCGTACAATTATAAGTGGTACCAGAAGCTAATACTCCCAGAGCTGAGACAGTTGAAGTGCCCGTTGAAAAATCATTAGTTGTTGTTTTATATCTTACATATACATTTTCCTGTGTTGATTTTGCCGTACTCAATGTTATTGCTATTGTGGCAGATCTATCAACATTTAAAGTTTGTTGCGTGCTTGTAGTGTGAGTCATTGTTACTGGAGCATTTGTTGTAAATCCAACATAAAACCCTGAAGTAACATAATTATTATCTTTTAATACGAAAGTATATCGCCCCGCTGTATTCATATTAATAGCTCTATTATTAGCACCATTAAAGGTAGCCGTGTTAACAGCATTTAGAGTGGCTTGTGTAGTGCTTGTAAACGCCCATTTATTTAAAAATTGATTTCCTGAAGGACCAGATGTAAATAAAAACCCATTAGCACCTGTCATATCAGACAAAGTCACGTTTCCACCTGATGTTTGGGCATTAACAGTATTTACCCATTGTCCGCGCCCATCTGTTGGATTATTTGAAGTGGTATTTACTTTACGGTAAGTCAAGACCCGGTAGTCATTTGCAAGATTGGTAGGTTGAGTGAAACCATTTGAGGTAGCAACCCAGTTTACACCTTCTCCACTATTTATGAGTTGTGATTGCACTTTTCCTGAAGTTAGGAAAAGAAATAAAATCAATAACGTGGTAGTCGTGTTTAATAGAAAAACTTTTGGAGATTCATTCCTCGATATTAAATATAATTGAGTAAAATTTTTCATATATCCGCTGTTTTAGTATTCTGTTTAAATATATTTTTAATAAATGATAGCATTTTATAATTCAAAAAAAATGAGTTAAAAAGCAGTTTTTCAAGTCATTTTTTTTTGAAATCGATTTAAATAAGTTCAAAATTACAAAAAAAAATGTTAAAATACTTGTTTTAAAAAATATATTCCCCGCAAACGTTTGCATTGTAGAAAAAACAGATGTGAAATAGATTAACTCACTGATTTTAGCAATATTTCTCTTAGACTCTTCAATGTTGTTGTTGGCAATTTTAAAAGTTCTCAACGACAGTTTCACTACTAAAATTGTACAATTAAATAGAAACAAAAAACCTCTTCTCCCGAAGATTCGGGACTGAAGAGGTTTTTAAAAAATTTTAAAAGTATGTTATGCCTGACCCGCAGTCCCAAAATTCAACGG
>JANPAY010000431.1:0-3130 GCA_031430155.1 Comamonadaceae bacterium | reverse complement strand
CCGGGAAGGCGACCGGGTCCGACGAGAGCACGGCACCGATGGCAATGTCCGTTCGAGGCTGCAGGTTGCGGATCAACACCACGCGAGCAGCGGACTGCGTACCGACCAGTTGGGCACCAAAGTCGTCGGCGGTAGGCCAAGGCTCGGGCAGCAAGTCCACCGGGCCGGCAGGAACGACGGCGGCGAGGTAGGCGGAGATGTCGCCGAGGTCGGCTTCGTTCAGGTACTGGCGCAGGAAGCCCATGCGGGCAACCGCTGCGATGGTCTTGGAGATCAGGTCGGCACCTGCCGCCCCGCGCAGCACGCTGTTGCGGTTGTTGACGGGCTCGCCATGGCACGAGATGCACGAACCCACAGCCGGTTGCCCCGGAAGTTCGCGATAGAGCGCCGCGCCGCGAACCGCGTCTTGCGCGCTGGCGGTGCATGGGGTGAGTGTCATCGTCGCCAACAGCGCCGCTGCGGCGAGAACGGTTCTGGCGAGCATGAATTGCTTCTAGCGCCGGGCTGTGACGCAGCCATGAAACAACACCCCGGACGTACGGTTTCACCATCGTGTCATCGCAAGTTTCGACACTTCTGGGTTTATCAATCCAGAGCAGAACCACCATGGCCAAAGACTTCTCCACGATGGAGGACAGCAACAGCTCGTCGAACCCCAGCATTCACGAGCTGTCGGACCCGGCTCGCCGAAGCGTGCTTCGAGGTGGGCTGGCAGGGGCGATGGGCCGGCTGATGGCGCCGATGGGTGCGGGTGGCCTGTTGTCGGCCTGCGCTGCCACGGGAACCAGCCAGTTGCCACAGATCGGCTTCAAGAGCGTGCCCGTGTCAACGGCGGACCTGGTCACGGTACCGGACGGCTACACGGTCGTGGCTGCGTTCATGTGGGGCGACCCGGTCGGCGTGCCCGGTCGCATGCCGGCCTGGAAGCCCGACGGCAGCAACTCCGCAGCAGACCAGGATGTCCAGATCGGCATGCACCACGACGGGATGCACTACTTTCCCCTCGACGGCAGCAAGCGCGGACTGCTGGCCGTCAACCATGAGTACACCGACGACGGGCTGCTGCACACCGACGGCATGAACACCTGGAATGGCGAGAAAACGCGCAAATCCATCGCCGGCCATGGGGTGTCCATCCTCGAAGTGGAAGAGCGTGCCGGTCAGTGGCAGACCGTGCTGCCGTCGCGTTATGCACGCCGCATCACGGCCGCCACGCCGATGGCCATCAACGGACCGGCGGCTGGTCATGCGCTGATGAAGACCGCTGCCGACCCCGAAGGCCGGCGCGTGCTGGGCACGCTGAACAACTGCGCGCACGGCTACACGCCCTGGGGAACCTACCTGACTTGCGAAGAGAACTGGGCCTTCTACTTCAATGGCCCCGACAAGCCCGATGCGCACCAGTCCCGCTGGGGCTTGCGCAAGGACGGCCGGGGCTACCGCTGGCACGAGCATGAAGAGCGCTTCGACGCGGTCAAACATCCGAACGAAGCCAATCGCTTCGGCTGGGTGGTTGAGATCGACCCGATGGACCCGACGATGACCCCCATCAAGCGCACCGCGCTCGGCCGCGCCGCGCACGAGGGCGCCTGGGTGACCCAGACAAAGGACAGCCGCGTCGTCGTGTACATGGGCGAGGACGCCCAATTCGAGTACATCTACAAGTTCGTCAGCCGCGATCGCGTCAAGCCCGGTGGCTTTGCCGCCAATCGCGACCTGCTCGACAACGGCACGCTGTATGTCGGGCGTTTCGAGGCCGACGGCAGCGGGCGCTGGATCGAACTCGTCCACGGCCGCAACGGACTGACGGCCGACAAGGGCTTCGCCGACCAGGGCGATGTGGTCGTGAAGTCCCGCCAGGCATCAGACCTGTTGGGCGCCACCAAGATGGACCGCCCGGAGTGGATCGCCGTCGACCCCAAGTCCGGCGAGGTCTACTGCACGCTGACCAACAACAGCCGCCGCGGCGCCGACAAGCAGCCCGGGGTCGATGCGTCCAATCCTCGTGCGAACAACACGATGGGCAACATCATCAAGTGGAAAGAAGCGGGCGACTTCGATGCCGTCTCCTTCACCTGGAACCACTTCGTTCTCGCCGGCGATCCCAAGAACGAACGCGCCGAAGCGAAGGGCAACATCAAGGGCGACATCTTCGGCAGTCCGGACGGCCTGTGGTTCGACAACCGCGGCACCCTGTGGATCCAGACTGACGCCCATGCCACCAACATGTACAAGGGCGACTACGCAGGCGTAGGCAGCAACATGATGCTGGCCGCCGATGTGAAGACCGGCGAGATACGGCGCTTCCTGGTCGGGCCGCCGAACTGCGAAATCACTGGCGTCGTCATGACACCTGACATGCGCACGATGTTCGTGAACGTCCAGCATCCCGGCGAGTCGCCCTCGGATCGCAGCGACCCCGCTGATCCCTCGAAGTTTTCGACGTGGCCCAGCGGCACCAAGGGCGCACGGCCACGCTCGGCCACGGTGGTGATCCGAAAGCGCGACGGCGGCGTCATCGGCACCTGAACCCGAGGGTCTGCTATTGCGTGACTTCCCGCTCGGTGGTGTCACGCAATTCGCTCGTGAACATCGCCGGCAGCGGGCGAGTGCGAGCCGCGTTCTTTCGCTTGGACACGGTGCCGATGTTCAGGCAGCAGACTGCGACCTCGCCATTGCCCAGTCCACAGAGGTCACGCATCCTGGGCGAGCTCATGGCCTGGCCGCTCGTCAGGCCAGCGCCAAAACCCATCGCATGGGCGCCGAGCAAAATGTTCTGAATCGCCGCACCCATCGAGACCATGCGCTCCAGTTCCGGTGTGTTCGGCTCGCGCGCATCCAGGCAGGCCACCGCAACCATCAGCAGCGGCGCGCGGTGGGCCTTCTCGCGCGCAGCCTCGATCTGCTCCAGCGTCGCGCCCGGGTCGCGGTCAAGCAGCGCCAGTGCAAACACCTCGGCAAGGCGATGCCGCTGCGATGCTGGAACGATGATGAAGCGCCACGGCGTCAACAGGCCATGATCCGGCGCCGCGGCCGCCAACGAGAGCAATGCATCCAACTGCTCGGTGGATGGGCCTGGCTCGACCAGGCGCTTCGGTGAGACGTTCTGGCGCGAGCCGATCAATGCCTG
>JANPAY010000430.1:0-4809 GCA_031430155.1 Comamonadaceae bacterium | reverse complement strand
GCAATTTTTTCACTCAAAGTCTGTAGCCGTGCACGCATCACCTTGTGATAGTCACGGCCTCTGGCATAGACGGAGATGACCGCCTCGGTCGGTTTGGTGAGACGCGCTTCTTCCACCTCACGCCAATCATCAAGCACACTTACAGGTAAATAATCCATGCGCGCCGTAATCACGCTCACCGTGCCAGCAACGAGTTCCGCAGGCCTTGTGCGCTTGGTGCCATGCGCCGCCATGTAGTGCATATCGCCGTGAAAGCCCTTGTCCAACCATGCTTGTAACTCGGCCTCAGCCTCGCTTAAATCAACGCTAGCCAAATCGGCCACGGCAATTTGCGAGAATCCAAGTTCTCGTCCCCATTGCTGTATTTTTTCTAAAAGCGCATGTCCGTCCATTCATCCATTTTCTGGCATAACGAATCCGATACCGAAGCGTTTGCAAAAGCGTTTGTGGCTCAGCACGATTTGTCGAACGTCATCGTTGAACTGCGCGGTGACTTAGGCGCTGGCAAAACCACGCTGGCACGCTACCTCTTACAAGCGCTTGGCGTGACGGGGCGCATCAAAAGTCCAACCTATGCCATCGTTGAAACTTACGAATCCGCATTCCCCGAAACTTCATTCCCCATTTCGCACTTTGATTTTTACCGCTTTAACGACCCCGAGGAATGGGAAGACGCTGGCTTTCGTGACATCTTTGCAGCATCAGGACTGAAGATGGTGGAATGGGCCGACAAAGCGCATCCTTTGCTGCCACCAGCGGACTTTGTGATTTCGATTGAGATGCTGGCGGATGAATCCAGACGCGTTAGCGTGCAGACATGCTGACTCGCCGCCAAGCCATATTCCATCTGCCTTACACGGCACTCTTGCTTGGTGCGCCAGAGCTGGCAAGGGCTTCGGGCATTTTGGCAGTACGTGTGTGGCCCGCTTTGGATTACACCCGCGTCACCATTGAGTCCGACATACCCCTCACGACCAAACAAGTGTTTGTCACCGATCCGCCGCGTTTGGCGCTTGATATCGTGGGCATTGATTTGAACCCCGAGCTCAAGGAGTTGGTCGCCAAAGTCAAGCCTGATGATCCCTTTATCCAAGGCGTGCGTGTAGGCCAAAACGCACCGAATGTGGTGCGGCTTGTGTTCGATTTAAAGCAAGCTGTTAAGCCACAAGTTTTTTTACTCACGCCCGTGGCCACGTATCACCATCGGCTGGTCGTGGACTTGTACCCCACCGTTGCTGTTGACCCGCTGGACGCACTCATTGCCAGCATGAAGTCGCCTTCCGCCGCCACCGATCCACTGGGTGATTTAATTGCATCCAAAACCAAACCACAGCCAACCGCCCCTGCACAAGCCACAGCTAATAAGCCTTCTCAGCCATCCCCGAGCGCCGCAGATCGCCTGATCATCATCGCGATTGATGCGGGTCACGGTGGCGAAGATCCTGGCGCGATTGGTCCTGCTGGAACCAAAGAAAAAGATGTGGTGTTGCAAATGGCGCTACTTTTGCAAAACAAAATCAATAGCCAAATGGTTGGAGGTAACACCATGCGCGCCTTTCTGACACGCGATGGCGACTATTTTGTACCGCTGCACCAACGCGTGCAAAAGGCGCAGCGCGTCAAGGCCGATTTGTTTTTGAGCATCCACGCCGATGCATTCTTCACACCCACCGCACGCGGCGCCAGCGTGTTTGCCCTCAGCGACAAAGGCGCCTCCAGCAGCGCCGCACGTTGGATTGCAGACAAAGAAAACAAAGCTGATAGCGTGGGTGGGCTCAACATCAAAGTGAAAGACGTTGAGGTGAAGCGTGCACTGCTGGACATGAGTACCACAGCGCAAATCAAAGACAGCCTGAATCTGGGCGATGGCATGATTACCGAGATAGGGAGCATGGCCAAACTACACAAGGGCAAGGTCGAGCAAGCCAGTTTTGCTGTACTGAAAGCGCCCGATATCCCCAGCATCTTGATCGAAACTGCGTTTATTAGCCACCCTGAAGAAGAGCAAAAACTACGTGACCCCGATTACCAAGATCAACTCACAAGCGCCGTACTACGTGGCCTACAGCGCTATTTTGCCAAGCATCCGCCGCTGGCACGCAGTCGCAGCACCTAACTCAAAGGTCGTTATTTAGCGCCTAAATTTACCATCACGCCCAATGATGGACAAGTCCGCAAAATCAAGGCCCGTATGGTCGCCAGTGCTATATCCAACAACCAAGCCGCCAAGATCAAATCGGTTCATGCCGTTGAGTGCTGTTATCAAACGCTCACTGGTCGGATTTTTTCCAGCGCGGCGTAATCCCTCAACCAAAACCTTGGCGCCCGCAAAACCTTCCAACATGGCAGGAGAGAGATTTGTCTTGGCCGTTTTAGCAAGTGCCTGCGCCTCGCGCACCATAGCGTAATTCAGGGCGCGTTCAGCAGGAAAAACTTGAGTCACGATTACACCCTCTCCGCTCGCCTCCAGCGATTTAATAAAACCTTCCGATGCGTTGTTGGATAGCGTTGCTACGACAGAACTAGAACCCGCCGCTCGCAAAGCTTTAACGCCTTCGCTGACCGCAGTACCCGAAGCCACCCAAAGAATCGTTTGCGGATTGGCCTTGATGAGGGCGGGCACAATCGTCGCGAAATCGGGTTTATTGCGATCGGCCTTCAACACAGCCACAGGCGTGATTTTATTTTTAGCAAACGCCGCTTCAGCGCCTGCCAAAGCATCTTCGCCAAAGGTATCGTCCACATGCACCAACGCAATGCGTTCTGTCTTGACCGTATGTAAATGATCAATGAGCTTTTCCACTTCACGCTGATAGCTAGTCCGCACATTAAAAATATGACGATTGACAGGCTTGTGCAGTAGCGTTGCACCCGTAGATGGTGCAACCAAAGGGATGCCGTATTTAGCAAGCAGCGGCATGATGGCTTGGGTATGCGGCGTACCGCGATTCAAAAAAAGTGCAATGACTTTCTTTTCTTCAATCAGGATGCGAGCGTTTTCAGCCGCTAGTTTGACATCAAATTGATCGTCCAGCGTCATGAGATCAATGCGCTCACCCAGCACACCGCCCTTGGCATTGATCGAATCGATGTAAAGCTTGGCACCCGCCACCGCCTCCTTGACCGTGCCCGAAACTGGCCCCGTCAATCCGACAGTTTGTCCAATTTTGATCTGTGCCCACGCGCTGCTGAGTGGGAATAAAAATGCCAAACACAAACATATTTTCCAAAAATACTTCACATCTTTCTCCTTAAATTTCTGCTGTTCACTATAAAGACAAATCGCCATAAAAAACTAAGGTAACTACGTAGAATGTTTGGCTCTACTTTGAAAGACCCCGCCATGACACAAGGCAAGACTGATCCAGCAAGCCATCCCCTCATCAAGATTCGCGGTGCACGACAGCATAACCTAAAGAACCTCGATCTTGATATTAAAACGGGCGAGCTGACCGTGGTCACAGGCGTCAGCGGTTCGGGCAAATCGTCACTCGTTTTTGACACGCTGTTTGCCGAAGGCCAACGTCGCTACGTCGAAACTTTTAGTGCCTACGCACGGCAGTTTTTGGACCGCATGGACAAGCCCGCCGTGGACAAAATTGAAGGCGTGCCGCCCGCCATCGCCATCGATCAAAGCAACCCCGTGCGCAGCTCGCGCTCCACCGTGGGCACGATGACCGAGCTGAACGACCATCTGAAATTGCTCTTTGCTAGATCCGCACAACTCTTCGACAAACAAACAGGACTGGCTGTTCGACATGACGATACCGAAAGCATCTACGCAGAAATAGTGAGGCGCTCATCCCCCTCACCCCAACCCTCTCCCACAAGGGGAGAGGGGGTCGAGCAGGCTAGTGGTTTTCTCCCCTCTCCCTTGATGGGAGAGGGTCAGGGTGAGGGTGAAGCGCACCAGCAAGAACCGCGCCTGCAAATCACCTTCCCTGTCACCCTCCCCGCCAACACCACCCCCGAAGAACTCCAGCAGTGGTTATCCGCCAGCGGCTTTACGCGCATCCATACATTTGAAGAAAAGCTCTACGTGGTCGCCGACAGATTCCGTGCCAGCTCAGCCCCAAAAGCGCGAGCGATTGAAGCGATTGAGACCGCGCTCAAACACGGCAGCGGCAGGCTCACGGTCTTTGCAGATACGGATACTCAAAGCGAAGAATGGCGTTTCTCTACGGGTCTGCACTGCCCCGAAAGCGGCATCCAGTATGGCTTGCCAACGCCCTCGCTGTTTTCATTTAACTCGGCGCATGGCGCGTGCGAAACCTGCCGAGGCTTTGGCAGAGTCATCGGTGTGGACTACGGACTCGTCATCCCGAACGACAAGCTCACGCTACGCATGGGCGCGATCAAGGTCATGCAAACGCCAGCATGGAAGGAAGCACAAGACGACCTCATGCGTCACGCCGAAACAGCAGGCATTCCGCGCGATACCCCTTGGAACAAGCTCACACATGATCAGCAGCAATGGGTGATTAATGGTTCGCCCAATTGGAATGGCAAATGGAATCAGCATTGGTTTGGTATCAAGCGATTCTTTGAATATTTGGAGAGCAAAGCGTACAAAATGCACATCCGCGTGCTGCTGTCCAAGTACCGCAGCTACACGACTTGCCCCATTTGCGATGGCGCAAGACTAAAGTTGGAGTCACTGCTGTGGCGCGTCGGTAGCAAAGCTCAATCGGATGCTGTGCTGCAGGTCACATCTCGCTTCACTCCCAAGGGCATTGGCTTTGAAAACCACGTCCTACATGGCCTAGCGGGCTTATGCCTGCATGATGTAATGAAGTTGCCGATTGAGAA
>JANPAY010000429.1:0-11478 GCA_031430155.1 Comamonadaceae bacterium | reverse complement strand
AATCGCGCATCTGGCAGCACGACTGGCTTGATTCGCCATGATGGATCTCACTTGTGGTTCTAGCATTTGGCTGCGCGCCATGACACGTGCAATTTGCGTGCTCTCCAAACAATCGACCACGCAGACCACATCCAGCAAGGGCTTCCAGCCATCAAAGCTAGTGCGCTCGGCCAGTAGCGGCAGGTCCAGCACGACCCAAGGGGTTGTTGCAGTCGAGATTTGATCTTGCATGGCTTGCTTAATCAGTGGATGCGTGATGTCCTCTAATTTTTGTTTAGCAGACGCATCTGCAAAAACCAGCTCACGCATTTTGGTGCGATCAAGCGCACCCGTAGCATCGACAAAATCGTCGCCAAACACCGTGCGGATGGCGGCCATCGCACTGCCGCCTGCTGCTGTGGTGGCACGTGAAATCGCATCGGCATCCACAATCGTTGCCCCTAATTCACGGAGCATGTTGGCGACCGTACTTTTGCCACTGCCGATGCCACCCGTGAGTCCAAGTAGCTTCATAGCTGCCAACCCGTCACAAGCTCCAGCACGGAGCCGAACGCTAAAAAGGGGCCAAAAGGCACGTAACCACTGATGCCATCCATCAGACGTTCGCGGTGCGTCCATTTCATCACCAGACCCACCAATGCACCAAGACTTGCTGCAACTAACACCACAGGAATCAAAGCTTGCCAGCCCAACCATGCGCCAATGGCTGCAAACAGTTTGAAATCACCATAACCCATGCCATCGCGTCCTGTTGCAAATTTGAATACCCAAAACACAAGCCACAACGAAAGATAACCAATTGCAGCTCCTGCCAAAGATTGATGCAATGTCACTGTTGGCAGCAATCCTAATCCCACGGCAATCAAACCTGCCCAAGTCAGTGGCACAGTGATGTCGTCTGGTAGGTAAGTCGTATCCCAATCAATCATGGACAAAGTCAGCAACGCAGCGCCAAAAGCGGCATACGCAGCAGCCGTCAGTGTGAAATGCCAACGCCACGCACAATAGGCAAAGATGGCACTCGTTGCCAGTTCGACCAAGGGGTAACGCAGACCAATAGGGGCGTGGCACGCCGAGCATTTGCCACGCAAAAAAAGATAACTCAGCACAGGTATGTTTTCAAACCAGCGGATAGGATGGCTGCAGTGTCCACAAGTAGAAGGTGGATGGCTAAGCGTCAGTGGATCTGTGGCATCTGCGGTGTCTGGCGCGGCTTCAAACTGAGCTTCCAAAATTTTAGGTAACCGATAAATCACCACATTTAAAAAACTGCCAATGCACAAGCCAAAGAGTGCAAAAGCGGTGATGGTAAACGCGGAGGTCATGTAGATCAATCCCATAGTCAATTAGCTGGTGCGCTTCAAAGACAGTAGGGGCAGCTCAAGCAAAGCGGTCTTATAAGCGCTATCTGGCAAGGGCGCGAGGGCATCGACCGCACGCTGCGCTTGAACCTTCGCAAAGTCCAAACTAGCATCCAGTGCACCCGTGGATTTCACAATACGGCTCACCGCCTCAAGTTGGCTCACGTCCCCCTCTTCAATCGCGGTACGAATCAAGGCTTGATCGACGCTGCTTGCGCGCTGCATGGCAACGATCAGCGGCAGCGTCGTCTTACCTTCGCGCAAATCGTCGCCTAAATTTTTGCCCATCTTGGCCGCATCGCCTGCGTAATCGAGTACATCGTCGATCAGCTGAAACGCCGTCCCTAATGCCGCGCCGTAGGTTGCGCAGGCCTGTTCAGTCGCAGCATCCACACCATTCAAAATCGCCGCTAAGCGACTGCTAGCCTCAAACAGCTTGGCTGTTTTAGACTCGATGACGTGCAAATACGCCTCTGGGCTCAAAGATGCGTCGTGCATATTCATCAACTGCATGACCTCACCCTCAGCAATCACATTGGTGGCCTCGGCAAGCGTAGCGAGTACGCGCATATTGTTCGTCTCGACCATCATCTGAAAAGCGCGTGAGTACAAAAAATCGCCCACTAAAACGCTGGCGGGATTACCGAAAGATTCATTAGCTGTCGGACGACCGCGGCGCATGGTCGATTCGTCCACCACATCGTCGTGCAAGAGCGTTGCGGTGTGGATGAATTCGACCACAGCCGCCATCGTATGGCGATTTTCACCCTTATAGCCCAGCGCTCCACACATCAAAAGCAGGAGCACAGGACGCAATCGTTTACCACCTGCGGCAATGATGTATTGGGACACTTGCCCAACCAGCGGGACATCGGAGGCGAGTCTTTGGGAGATGACCTCGTCCACAGCCAGCATATCGGCCTCGACAAGGGATTGGTAGAGGGGGATTGGAGGAAGAATGGGAGCAACTGGGGGCATAGCGGTAGATTCTAGCTTGCGGGTTATAATGTTTGGCTTCGCCTGAATGGTTCAGGGAAGATCTTTTAATCTTAAGGTTCATATGTACGCAGTCATAAAAACTGGCGGCAAACAATATAAAGTTGCTGTTGGTGAAAAAATTAAAGTAGAACAGATCGCTGCTGACGTTGGCCAAGAGGTTGTGATTACCGAAGTGTTGGCAGTTGGTTCTGGCGACACTCTCAAAGTAGGCACTCCCTTGGTAAGCGGCGCGACGGTCAAAGTGACCGTGATCTCTCACGGTCGTCACGACAAGGTTCGTATTTTCAAAATGCGCCGCCGTAAGCACTATCAAAAGCGCCAAGGGCATCGTCAAAACTACACCGAGTTGTCTATCGACTCTGTGAACGTCTAAGCAAGGAGCTAGGTCATGGCACAAAAAAAAGGCGGCGGCTCCACGCGAAACGGCCGGGATTCCCAGCCAAAGATGCTAGGTGTAAAGCGCTTCGGCGGTGAAGTGGTTGATGGCGGCGCCATCATCGTTCGCCAACGTGGCACTAAGTTCCACCCAGGTAACAATGTCGGTATCGGTAAAGACCACACCCTGTTTGCACTGGCTGCAGGCACGGTGAGCTTTGCGCACCGTGGTGCTTTAAACAAGCACATGGTCGATATCACACCAGTGGCTGCATAAGCTTCTGAAGCGTTCGCTTGCCAAGAAGCCCCGTTAATATGACGGGGCTTTTTTTATTTATAGTTAGATTCTTATGAAATTTATTGACGAAGCAGATATTGACGTAGTCGCAGGCGACGGCGGAGCCGGCTGCGTCTCGTTTCGTCACGAAAAGTACAAAGAGTTTGGCGGCCCCAACGGCGGCGATGGTGGGCGCGGCGGCTCGGTGTTTGCCGTGGCCGATGTCAATCTCAACACCTTGATCGATTTCCGTTACTCCCGCCGTTACGAAGCCAAAAAAGGTGAAAACGGCATGGGCTCCGACATGTTCGGCGCAGCCTCTGACGACATCATCTTAAAAATGCCCGTGGGCACGATCATCTCGGATGCCGAAACAGGCGACGTGCTGTACGAAATGCTGAATCCTGGTGAAAAAATTTGCATTTGCAAGGGGGGAGATGGCGGCTTTGGCAATATGCGTTTTAAAAGCGCTATTAACCGCGCACCGCGCCAAAAAACCCCTGGTTGGCCTGGCGAGAAAAAAGAACTCAAGCTAGAACTTAAAGTTTTAGCTGACGTCGGTTTGCTGGGCATGCCTAACGCTGGCAAATCAACTTTAATTGCGGCGATTAGCAACGCGCGTCCTAAGATTGCTGACTATCCATTTACAACACTTCACCCCAATTTGGGCGTGGTGCGCGTCGCCGCTGAGCAAAGCTTTGTGGTCGCCGATGTGCCTGGCCTGATTGAAGGTGCTGCCGAAGGCGCGGGTCTTGGCCATCAATTTTTAAAGCATTTGTCGCGCACTCGCCTACTGCTACATCTTGTGGACTTTGCACCCGAAGAGCAGCAATTTGACGGTGTGGATGCAGTGAAGCAAGCCAAAGCCATCGTGAATGAGCTCAAAAAATACGATCAAGCTTTGTATGACAAACCACGCTGGCTGGTGCTGAACAAACTGGACATGGTGGACAGCGACGTGCGCGCCGCCAAGGTCAAAGACTTTATCAAGCGCTTTAAATACAAAGGGCCTGTGTTTGAGATTTCTGCGCTGACGCGTGAAGGCTGCGAAGGATTGATCCGCGACATCTACAACTACATCCAAAAGGTGCATCAGGCGACTCAGCCCGCCGAGTATGTCGATCCGCGTTTTGCAGATGCCCCTGCTGTAGTTGCAGAGTTGGAAGAAGCCAAAGAACTGGGTGTACGTGACTATGACGACCCTCGCTTCCGCTAATCTCGCCTCCTCCAGGCGCATCGTCGTCAAAGTCGGCTCGTCGCTTGTCACCAACGAGGGACGCGGCTTAGACGAGTCTGCGATTCGCGATTGGAGCGAGCAGCTCGCAGCCCTTACCAACCATGGCCTAGAGGTCATCATGGTCTCTAGCGGTGCGATTGCCGAAGGCATGAAACGCCTTGGCTGGACGGTACGTCCCAAAGAAATTCACGAGCTACAAGCCGCCGCCGCCGTCGGACAAATGGGACTCGTGCAAATGTTTGAGGGCTGCCTACGCGAGTGTGGAACGCGCAGCGCACAGGTACTGCTCACGCACGCCGATTTAGCCGATCGAGAGCGCTATCTCAACGCCCGCTCGACCTTGCTCACGCTGCTCAAACACAAAGTCGTTCCGGTCATTAACGAAAACGATACGGTCGTCAACGACGAAATCAAATTTGGTGACAACGACACGCTGGGCGCACTTGTCGCCAACTTAGTCGAAGCTGACGCGCTCATCATCTTGACCGACCAAGCAGGCCTCTTCAGCGCCGATCCGCGCAAAGACCCTAAGGCAAGCCTTATCCAGCAAGCCCGTGCAGGTGATCCTGCCTTGGAAGCCATGTCTGGCGGGGCTGGTAGCTCGATTGGCAAAGGCGGCATGCTGACTAAAGTGCTGGCAGCGAAACGCGCCGCAAGCTCGGGCTGCTCAACCGTTGTGGCATGGGGACGCGAACCCAAAGTGCTGGAGCGTTTGATTGCTGGCGAATCCATTGGCACGCTATTTATCGCTGACGAACCAAAACTACACGCTCGCAAGCAATGGATGGCGGATCATTTGCAGCTACGCGGCTCGGTGTTAGTCGATGCAGGTGCGGCTAAAAAACTCGTCCACGACGGCGTCAGTTTGCTACCCATTGGCATGGTCAGCGTGACAGGCGACTTTGCGCGTGGCGATGTCGTTGCGATTTGCGACCCTGCTGGAAGACCCATTGCACGTGGTCTTGCGAACTATTCTTCTAGCGAAGCAAGACTCATTTGCAAAAAAGCATCCAGCGAATTTGAACGCTTACTCGGCTATACCGCCGAGCCTGAGATGATTCATCGCGATAACTTGGTGCTGCTCTAACGCGAGCACACCTTACTCGTACCGTAGCGCCTGAATCGGCAGCAGCTTCGATGCACGTCTAGCAGGATAAAACCCGAAAAACACACCCACAAAAGCTGAGAATCCTGTCGCGAGCAAGATAGAGGCGGCGCTCATGCTGACTTGCCATCCTGCAAACTGACCCACACCCCACGTGGCGACTGCGCCAAGTACCACGCCAATCGCACCGCCGATTAAAGACAGCGTGACAGCTTCAATCAAAAACTGCGCCAAGATATCTCGCCCCCTAGCGCCCACCGCCATACGTAAACCAATTTCGCGCGTCCGCTCGGTCACACTCACCAGCATGATGTTCATAATGCCAATGCCACCAATGATGAGGCTGATACCCGCGACAGCCGCCAGCAAGAGCGTCATGATGCGGCTCGATGCCTCTTGCGCTTGCAAGATCTCGGTGAGGTTACGAATGGAAAACGGCGCATCAGCGCCCGCTTGCACCTTCATGCGCTGCTTGAGCAGTTCTGTAATGCCTTCTTCTGCGGCCTTCATGCTCTGGCCTTCGCGCACCTTGACACTAATCACGCCGACGCGGCGCAGCTTGCCGCCCGTAGCACTGCCTTGAATACGATTGCGATACGTGGAGATCGGCACCACCACCAGATCGTCTTGATCTTGCCCCAGCGAGTTTTGACCTTTGGCTTCCAGTAAACCAATCACGGTCACAGGGATTTTTTTAACGCGAATCACTTGATCAATCGGATCGGCATCACCAAAAAGTTCACGCGCCACCGTTTTGCCAATGATGGCGACCTTGGCCGAGCCTTGCAGATCCGACGCTTCAAAACTGCGGCCACTGGCAAGTAGCCATTCACGCGCCTCCAAATAATCGTTGGTTGTACCCATGATGCTGGTACTCCAATTGGTATTGCCCACCACCACCTGCGCAGCGGTGCGGAGTGACGGCGCTGCCACCTGTACCTCTGGCACATCTTTAGAGATAGCGAGCGCGTCTTCCTCTGTGAGGCCTTGCCCCGTCTGCGCTCCCAACCGTACGCCACCTGCCGTCACGCCACCCGGCAGCACTAGCATGATGTTAGAACCCAGTCCCTTCATTTGCTCTTGTACACGCTGGGTCGCACCCGTACCCACCGCAATCATGGTGATGACGGCGGCCACACCAATGATGATGCCCAGCATCGTCAGAATGCTTCGCAGCGTATTGGCAGCCAACGCTCGTAGGGCAGATTTAATGGCGGTCATCAGATTCATTGCACGGCCTCCTGCATCACGTCCTCAATCATCAAACCATCTTTAAACACGATCTTTCGCCGCGCCCAAGCGGCAATGTCAGCCTCATGCGTGACCAGAACCACGGTCATGCCCTGGCTATTTAAATCCGTTAAAAGCCGCATGATGTCTTCTGAGGTTTGCGAATCCAATGCGCCCGTGGGTTCATCCGCCAAGATCAGCTGCGGGTTGTTAACCAACGCCCGTGCAATCGCCACCCGCTGTTGCTGCCCGCCTGACAACTCGGCGGGTGTATGCCCCATGCGCTCGGCAAGACCCACTTTCTGCAAAGCCACCATTGCTTTGGCTTTGCGCTCGGGTGCTTTCATACCGGCATACACCATCGGCAGCTCAACGTTCTCGAGCGCCGATGTGCGCGGCAATAAATTGAACTGCTGAAAGACAAAACCGATACGGCGATTGCGAATCGAGGCGAGATCATCCGCGCTCATGCCTTCTACCGCCTCATCCGCCAATCGATATTCGCCCGTGGTGGGCAAATCAAGGCATCCCATGATGTTCATCAGCGTCGATTTACCCGACCCTGACGCACCCATGATGGCCACAAATGCACCCTCCTCGATGGACAGCGAGACACCGCGCAAAGCATGCACGATTTGATCGCCCATGACATAGGTTTTGGTGAGATTGTTGGCGGTAATGAGCGGCATATTTAGAACGGCAGCCGCGGACCGCTAGGCGCTTTGGACGCGCTGCCCGTTGCAGCTGCACTCACGCCCGTAATCACGGTTGCGCCTTCGATCAATTTATCTGCGCTTTGTGAATTCGGCATGATCATCAGCTCGGTTGATGTGCCATCGGTCACGCCAAGCCGTACGTTGTAAGCCACGGGTTTACCCTCCGCACCCAACAAGTAAATACGCCCGCGAGAATTAGCTCCTTGGCGGCTAGCCGCCTCAGCCACTAGCTGCGCATAACGGGGCTTTTGAGCAGGTGTGAGGATGGTCTCAATCTGCGCACGGATATCCGCGCTGATGCGATCACGTGCCTTGCCGCGCTCTGCTTCGGGTAGTTCACGTAGCGCGCCAAACTTGGGCCGATTGGCCGCGTAGATGGCATCCAACTTATCAGCTTGTGCTTGTGGCATTTGCAATTCAGCGACCAAGCGATTACGCACATCCACCAGCGGACCTTGTCCCGTGATGGCAGGCGCAACACCGCCAGCAGGTGGTTTGATAGCTGGCAGAGGTGCTTGCGATGAATTGTTAGAGGCATCGGCCTGTAGGCCAGAAGAGCTGGACTTTGTGGAAGGCGTGCTTCTGGAAGGATTAGCGGGCGTGGCCTGCAGGGCAGCGTACTTCATCTTTTGCTCTGCACTTAAAAAGCCGCTTATTTTGCCGCGCATCTCAGTTGTGATCTTTTCGCGAGCAGTGTCACGCTCGGCGTCACTCATATCTCGCATCGCCATAAATTTAGGACGCATCTCGCTAAAGACCGCATCCAGCTTGGCTTGCTGCTCTGTCGTCAATGCAAGCTCAGAAATTAAACGCTCACGCTGGGCGCTTTGCCCTCCGCCTTGCCCGCTTTGTTGAGCCATCGCAGACGGTAACCAGTTCAGCAAGAAAGATGTGCTGGAAGCCGCTCCCGCTGGGGCTTGCGAAGGGCCACTCGCTGGCGCCGCAGGCTCAACACCCGCAATCTTGACGCGCAGTGCCGCATTAGGAATCTTGAGTACGCCTTCGCGCGAATCGGTCACCACGCGCACATTGGCGGTCATGCCTGGTAGCAAGCGTCCATCGCTATTGGCAAAGCCCACGACCGCCACATAGGTCACCACGTTCGCTACGTTTTGCGCCGCTTTGCGCACTTGGTTCACCGTCCCCTCAAACGTCTGTCCTGGAAAAGCATCCACCGTAAACGTGGCGCGTTGACCACTCTTGATGCGCCCCACATCGCTCTCGTCTATGCTGGCATCGACCTGCATATCGCGCAAGTTTTGCGCAATCACAAATAACTCGGGCGCTTGCAGCGATGCCGCCACGGTTTGACCTTTTTCAATCGCACGTTTGATAACAATGCCGCTCACAGGCGACGTAATTTTGGTGCGCGTCAAATCAATTCGCGCTTGCTGCATCGTGGCGTCTCGCTGGGCGACATTGGCCTCAGCCGACTTCACTTGCGCCTCGCTCACGCCTTTTTGCGCCTGGGCCGCCTTCAAAGATTCCACATTGGAATTAACCAGCGCTTTCGCTTTATCCGCTTCACTTTGTGCAATAAATTGCTTCTCCACCAATAAAGTTTTGCGGTCATAGTCGCGCTTGGCTTCATCCACATCCACACGCGCACGCGAGACCTGCGCCGCAGCCGCCAGCACATTAGCCTGCGCAGTCAGCACCGCCGCTCGTGCCGCGTCAACATCCGCCTGCGTTTGGCGCATACGGTACTCATACGTCTCAGGGTCAATTAGCGCAATCAATTGCCCAGCCCGAACCTCCGAGTTGAAGTCAACATACAGCTCTTTGATTTGCCCTGAAATTTGCGTGCCTACCGAGACTTGTGTCACAGGATTCACCGCGCCGCTGGCCGACACCGTGGCTTGCAAATTACCGCGTTCAATTTTGGCTGTTTTATAAGTAGGCGCTTCGGTTTTACTCTGCATCAACCACCATGCACCTGCGCCAACCATGGCGACGCTCGCGAGCCCCATTGCAATAAAAGATTTTTTCATGAGGTCATTCTAGGAAGCCGTTGTTAATTTTTATGAAGCACTGGCATTTGATTCAAGTCCATCCGCAATGCAGATAAAATTGCCCTCCAATTTTGCCCCTCACCTTGTCTATAAATTTTGGCGGTGGGGTACCACACGCTATCACTGCGATCCAAAAGCCAGCGCCAGTCGGGATTGTTGTGAAGCAAGATACACACCGGTTTGCCCATCGCGCCCGCCAAATGCGCTACTGATGTATCCACACTGATGATGAGATCCATGCATCCGCAAAGCGCAGCAGTGTCAGAAAAATCACCCAGCTCATCGCCAAAATGATGTACCCCTAGCGATGTGAGCATGGGTTGCTCTTGGTACCATAAGTTCTGTTGCAAGCTAATAAACTCAAACTCATCGCTCAGAACATCGGCGAACATTTCAAGCGGTATTGTTTTACTAGCGCCAACGGCCAGTGTTGGGTCCGAACTCCAAACGATGCCAATACGAGGTTTTGTTTTAGCGCCCAGTTTGATCTGCCACCTTTGGACTTTTGCTAGGTCACTTACTAGATATTGGACGGGGGCGGGAATGTTTTGCAGCGTCGTGTTGAAAGCCAAGGGCAAGCTCATCATCGGGCAATAAAAATCAAAGCCAGGCAATGCATCGTTCATGGCAAAAACCTGATGTACGCCCGCCACTGACTTGCAAAGTTCAACTAAGCCTGTTTGGACCTCAAGCAAAACTCGGGCGCCCTGTGCAGCAACCAAAGTGGCGTACCGGCAAAACTGAATCATGTCACCAAAGCCTTGTTCGGCTTGAAGCAAGATGGTTTTATCCGCTAGCGGCTCGTTACCCAGCCAAAGCGGGACATCAAAATTGCGAAATCTTGCTTGATAAGTCGGTACACGCCAACGCCAGTGATACTCGCGCCAGCCGCGGGTTAAATCTCCCAGCAGCAATAAGCACATACCAAAATTCCAGTGCGTCAACCCATAGTCTGGCTGTAAGGTAATTGCCTTTTCGTAGTAAAGCACAGCCTGTTGATACTGCTTCGCCTCAAAGTAATAGGTTGCCAAATTCCCATATGCATCAACGGCTGCATCACCTGCCAGTTCAATCGCCCGGACATAGTCCTGTGCAGCCGCTTCCTGTCGTCCCATCGATCGCAAAATTGCACCACGATTGTTGTAGGACATGGCTAGCGTGGGCTGTAGTTCAATTGCTCGGTTCAAATCTTGCAGTGCATCAGCCAGCCGTTTGAGTTCAAAAAAAGCCAAGCCGCGGTTGATGTAACCCACACTAATGCTCGGGTTCACCTCAATGGCCGCATCATATTTTTGTATGGCTGCCTCGTGCAATCCTTGACTTGCAAGCAGCATCGCCGCATCCAGGTGAGCAGAATAGTGCGCTATCCATTGTTCAGTCATGGTGAATGCTCATCTATTCAAGCAACCAAGCCCGCAGCTCAACCACCGAATGCACAATCGCTCGCGGTTTACATGTTTCCAAAAATTCGCTCTCATGTGCACCATAACTGACGCCCACAGCATCCACACCTGCGTTCAATGCCATTTGTAAGTCGTGTGTTGTATCGCCCACCATCAAGGTACGGGATGCATCCACGCCAAACTCGCGCATCAGCTCAAACAGCATTTGCGGATCGGGTTTACCTTGCGTTTGATCCGCCGTACGCGTGCCATCAAATAGCGTTGCTAATTTGACGCTCTCGTTGCCCACGTGGATATCGCGTTCAAGTGTCACGTCAAGCCCCTTGCGTGACTTGCCCGTGCCAATCGTGACCCAGTAGTGGTGGCGCTTCAGCTCAAGTAGCAAATCAATCACGCCATCAAACAAACTGATCTCCTCTTGCTGTGCAAAAAAGTGATGCCGATAGCGCTCACCGAGCTGCGGATATTTTTCCCTGGGCACATCGGGAGCCGCATGGGCTAAGGCTTCCATGAGATTCAGACCAATCACGTGCGAGGCTTGCTCGCGAGTCGGTCTTTTGCCACCCACGTCTTCGACAGCGGCTTGGATACAGCGCGTGATGATGGCCGTGGAATCAAACAGTGTGCCGTCCCAATCGAAAATAATGAGATCGTATTTCTTCATTCAATAGCCTTGCTTAGCGCCTTCGCGCTTGGTTTTAAACAATCCCGCTTTTTTAATACCCTGCTTGTTAAAGCGCTCTCGCCTAGCCGTCATGGGATC
>JANPAY010000428.1:0-3975 GCA_031430155.1 Comamonadaceae bacterium | reverse complement strand
GAACATCGCGTCCCGTTTGGCCTCTAGGCCAGCACGCGCAGCACGAGCGATTAGCGTGAATTCAATTTTTCGGTCGATAAGGTTTTTAGAGAGATCGCAAAAAATGGAATGCTTACCGATAGCAATGTTCTGGCTGAAATGCTCAAAGCGCTGCGGGTCAGCGGCAAAAGATTCTTTTAGATTGAGTCCCATACTTCTCTTAGATGGCTCGCATCAAGGCTTCTAATTTTTCGGTGTCTGCTGCAAAGGCGCGAATACCTTCGGCTAGCTTTTCGGTGGCGCATGCATCTTGATTTAAGGCAAACCTGAAGGCGGCTTCGTCATAGTGGATACGCTGCGAAGCCATACTGGATGCGGCTTGCGAATCGAGCGCCTTGGGCAAGGGCGCATCGGATGCGGCCAATCCAGCCAGCAAATCGGGTGCAATGGTGAGCAAGTCGCAGCCTGCTAGTGCGGTAATTTGCCCAAGGTTTCTAAAGCTGGCGCCCATCACTTCAGTCTTGATGCCAAAGCGTTTGTAGTAGTTGTAAATCTCGGTGACGGATTGCACGCCAGGGTCGTTTGCGCCTGCGCGGTCAGCTTCATTCCACGCTGCGCCTTGAGATTTTTTATGCCAGTCGTAAATGCGACCAACAAAAGGCGAAATGAGCTTCACGCCTGCATCACCGCAAGCAATCGCTTGGCACTTGGCAAATAGCAAGGTGAGGTTGGTATGGATACCTTCTCGCTCTAACTGTGCCGCCGCTTGGATGCCTTCCCATGTCGCGGCGATTTTGATAAGCACTCTGCTGGAGGCCACACCAGCCGCGCTATACAGGCCAATCAGCCTGCGAGCACGCATAAGGGTTGCGGTGGTATCAAAGCTCAGTCTTGCATCGACTTCGGTGGAGACGCGCCCTGGCACGACTTCCAAAATCTTGCAGCCGAAACGCACCAAGAGGCGATCCATTTGCTGATCTAACGATTCATGGCGATGGCTAGAGATCACCTCCGTCATCAGCGGGGCGTATTCAGGCTTTTGCACCGCCTTCAAAATCAGCGAAGGGTTGGTGGT
This sequence comes from Comamonadaceae bacterium, assembly GCA_031430155.1. Lineage (GTDB taxonomy): Bacteria > Pseudomonadota > Gammaproteobacteria > Burkholderiales > Burkholderiaceae_C > JASGCK01. Next base: position 2,921 of record JANPAY010000428.1, on the reverse strand, counting down.
GGCGTCGGTCGGCTTGAATTGCGCGAGCTGCAAAAAGTCGCCCGTGTCGGCGACGACGGTGGTGTGTTGTTTAAGCGCTTCTAGTTGATTCATGATTGGGCAGAGTTAGTTCTGCCATTGTAGAAAGCGATCAATATCGTTACGCAAGAGTTTGGCTTCGCCGACAAAGTTAGCGACGTAATCGCTTTTGGGTTTTTCAAATACCTCTCGCGGCGAGCCCATTTGCGCAATCACGCCGTGATCCATCACCACCAGTTGATCGGAGATTGCCAGTGCCTCCATCAGGTCATGCGTGACGTAGGCCACAGTGAGTCCAAGGCGCTGCTGAAGCTGACGAATTTCTTCGCGCATAGAGCGCCGAAGTTGCGCGTCTAAGTTGGAGAGCGGCTCGTCAAAGAGTAGCACCTCGGGCTCAATCACCAAGGCGCGCGCCAAAGCCACGCGCTGCTGCTGACCGCCCGATAGCTCGCTAGGCAAGCGATCATCAAAATCGACCAAACCTACATTTTTGAGTGCCGCGACGGCGCGAGACCGCATCGCATCTTTAGCTACCCCGCTCATCTTGAGGCCGTAGGCGACGTTATCCAGCACGCTCATGTGCGGAAAGAGGGCGTAACTTTGAAACATCATGCTGACGTTGCGCTGGGCGGGGCCGAGCGTGGTCACATCAATGCCATCAATCAAAATTTCACCCGATGTTGGTGACTCTAGGCCCGCAATCATGCGCAGCGTGGTTGTTTTGCCGCAGCCCGAAGGCCCAAGAATGGTGGTCAAAGTGCCTTTGGGCACGGTGAAGCTAATGCCCTTCACCGCCAAGGGTGAACTCTTCAAGATGCCGTAGCGCTTGGTGATATTTTTAAATTCAATGCTCATAGAGAGTTCCTTGTGCCTTCGACTAAGTCATGCCTTGGGTAGCTGTTAATTTGGGCGCCTTGAGGCGCTCGCCCTTGCGCCGCCCCAGCTTGCGCTCGCCAACAAAAAACTGAATAAGCGCGGTTGCGATACTCATCAAGGCAATGAGTACGGTGCAATACGCCAGTGCCACGCCGTAGTCGCCATTGCCGACGCGGCCAATGATGTAGGTGGTGGCGAGTTCGTTCTCTGCCGTGACTAAAAAGATAACCGCGCTGACCGTGGTGATGGCGCGAACAAAGCTATAGACCAAGGCCGCCACCAGCGCGGGCTTTAAAAGCGGAAGCACCACGTGACGCAATGTTTGCAAGCTGCTGGCGCGTAGCATGGTGCTGGCCTCATCTAGTGATTTGTCTAACTGCTTAAACGCCGCCGTGCCAGCCCGCACGCCCACGGGCAAATTGCGAAATATGAAACACAGCACGATGATGAGAGATGTGCCCGTCAGTTCAAACGGCGGCACGTTAAACGCCAAGATGTAGCTCACACCCAGCACCGTGCCTGGGATGGCGAAGGCGAGCAGAGCGGAGAACTCAAAACCATTTTGGCCACGGAACTCGGTACGAGCTAAGAGCCATGCGATGAGTAACCCAAGGCCAGCAGTCAGTGGTGCGGAGATCGCCGCTAGCTTGACCGTGGTGAATAAAGAATTCCAAGCCGTGCCCACCCACTGCAGGCCAAACGCGCCCCATTCCCAATCGAAGGCGGTTCTAAAGTGCGCGAGTGTTGGCGTGTAGTCGCGCCCCCACGTTTGCACAAAGCCGCCCGCGATGGCGAAGGCATAAACAATCAAGGTAAATAGCATCCAAGGCAGCGTCACGCCGTGCACCAAACGATTAATGCCCGTTGGCAAAGGCAGTGCCAGCCCTGCGTCGCCCTTGCCGCTAACGGTTGTGAAGTTTTGTTTGCCCAGCAAGCCGCGTTGAAGGGCAAATACGGTGAGCGCAAACGCTGTCAATATCCAAGCGAGCGATGCAGCGCGACCTTGGTCGTATTGCGCGCCCACGATGGCAAAAAAGATTTCTGTTGACAGCACCGAAAACTGACCACCCACAATGATCGGGTTACCAAAATCGGCCATGCTTTCAATAAAGCCCACTAAAAATGCGTTAGCAAGGCCGGGCTTGATGAGTGGCAGCGTCACGGTCATAAACGTTTTGTGCGGCGTGGCACGCAGCATTTGCGAGGCTTCCTCAAGGCTTGGCGAAACGCCCTGCACCACGCCGCGCATGATCATGAAGGCAATAGGGGTAAAGGCGAATGTCTGAGCGATCCAGACGCCAAACCAGCCGTAAAACCAGCGGGTGGGCTCTATGCCAAAAGCGTATTCCAAGTATTGATTGACAACGCCAGCGCGGCCAAACAGCAAGATGAGTCCAAGGCCAACGACAAAAGGCGGCGTAATGATGGGCAGCATCGCAATAATGCCCAGCGGTTTGGCGGCGCGTTTGTTGCCGCGCTCGGACATTAAGGCCATGAACGTGCCCAAGATCACGGTGCTGGTGGCCGTCATGAGTCCAATGAACAAGGTGTTCCAGGCCACACCGCAAGCAGGTCCGCCCGCAAGGCACGACAGCCCAAAATTTCGATCGCTAGCCACACGCGTCCACATGGACGCAATGGAGAACTGACCCTCTTCGTTAAAGAGTGCTGCGCCGAGCGCTTTTAAAACGGGGAACAAAATAAACAAAGCTAATAGCGCTGCACAAAAAACAACAGCCGATGCTACAAACAAGTCGCCTTTAAAAAAGCCCATACGCGCCAACCCAAATGCGCCAAGCACTAACAGTGAGACTAGCGTCACCGCACCACCCCAGCCGATGCCAAATTGCTTGGTCGAGAGCTCACCAAAGCTAGCGTTCAACCATTCAAACGACCAACCTTTGGCGCCGATTGCGAAGCTGCTAAGTACCAATGCTGCAACGCCTAAAAAACCTGCAAGTACCAAGAGCCGGCCTTGCGCGCGGCTGGGCGCTTGCAGTAGCGAGGCGCTGGCGAGGAGTAGCGCT
>JANPAY010000427.1:0-1582 GCA_031430155.1 Comamonadaceae bacterium | reverse complement strand
CAAGTCAATAATTGACAGTCGGCGATGCCCAAAACCGATTTTATACTGAGGGGCCTCCCAAATCTTGTAGCCTTTGTCGTCAGGGCCGCGATGCGCCAGTGCATCGGTCATTTTGACAAGGGTTTGTTTCGTTGTTTTGTGGTTAAAGTCAATAAAACCTGCAATTCCGCACATATTTGCTGTTGTTTACTTTTTTGTCATTCAGAAAGAATCTCTATTTTGTTTGTCGCGTGCTTTGTCTAGGTTTTTGTCTAGGTTTTTGTCTAGGTTTTGTCATTCAGAAGGAATCTCTATTTTGTGTGTAATTAATAACCCACAAAATAGAGATTCTTTCTGAATGACAAAACCTAGACAAAACACGCGTAGAGACATGAAATACTGAGGGGGTGCTTAAATTACTTTTATTGTTGTGAAAGCGATTCATCATTTATAATTCATCGTTCGTCATTCCCTTCACCAATCTTTTATAAAGGCTTTTTGGTGTGTAATCCATTGCCATTTGTTCCGCTTTTGCTTTATAACTATCAATCAAAAGCGACCTATTTGCCAAGCCTAACAAGATGTCTATCAATTCTTTATCTGACTGATAATACATTAATACGTCTTCAAATTCTTTGTCAACGGCATAAGCAGCAGGAAAAATCGCAGGTTTTGCCCCGCGCACGATGTTGAACAGCAAACCCGATTCTTTCGTGAGGCCATACTTGCCCGTATGAGAGACGTTTACTTTTTGATTATTCAATAGAATATCCGCTTTGTCAAGCGATGCGTCAAACGTTACAGCGTCCACGAACTCGGCAGAGTACAACACATCAAGCCCTTGTCCTTCCAGTTCTTGAAGTTTGTAAAGCAAGTTTAGTTCTCTTTTTTCAACAAAACCCAAGAAGTCAAAGACCAATTTTCCTTTGATTTCATACAAAATGCTGTCCAATATTTTGAACAAACCCGTGTAATCTCGCCGCGTATCCGTCACCATGCCAGGAATACAGATGCGTGTTTTACCCTTCTCTTGTTCGCTTTTGGTTATAGTTTTAGGCGTTCCTTCGTTAATTAAACTTGGAAAAGCGATGATTTTATCGTTGGCCACAAACTGACTTAAATACTTTTTTTGACTCTCACTTAACACCACAAAATACGGATTGAACCGCATTAAGTTGTTGAATATCAAGGCTCTCGCAGGGTTTCTCACCCACACTTCGCGGCCAAAACGAGCCACTTCACGGGCTTTATCAGGATAGTGTTTGATATTGTAAAGGGCATTTTTAACACTGTTTTTAAACGACGCATCAAACCATGTATCAATGTCGTGAATGTGAAAAAACAAGTCCTTTACGTTTGGTTTAAACACTTTAAAGGCTTTAAAATGCCCCGCAATCGTGCAGATATGCAGTCTATCAAACGGCGTATTTTCTATATTTTTTAAGAAATCCATCGCATCTTGCGTCTCATTAAAAACAACTAAGCGGGTTTGTTCAGACGTGCCGCCTTCCCTAATGACTTTGGCAATAAATTCGGTCGTATAAACCACAATTTGATTGTCGGGCTCGGTGCTGTATGTCTTAATTAAAGCATTCGTGAGGGT
>JANPAY010000426.1:0-1813 GCA_031430155.1 Comamonadaceae bacterium | reverse complement strand
TTGTCTTCTACCGTCGCTGGCTGCTCCACAAGCCGTGCAGGCCGAGGACGAGCGAGTACAGGCTCGGGCTTAGATTTAAAAAATAAGGATGCTAACGAGGCTGCAAATGGTGCTGTGGGATTTGAAATTTCTAACATTCATCACTCCTTTTGGTTGATAGATTTAGGTGCCGACAATCCCGCCGTCCTTACGGCGAATGGCAATCGTTGCAGAGCGTGGTCTTCCAGCCTTTGCGCCTTCTGGCCATCGGCTAATCGCGAGTGGCTTATCGGGGTCAGAGCGCTCACTCGCGGTCTCACCTGGGTGCTGGATATTGACGAAAATGGTGCGCTGATCGGGGGTAAAGCTAATGCCCGTCAACTCGCAGCCTGAAGGACCTGTCAAAAAGCGCTTGATCTGACCCGTCGCAGGATCAGCCGCCAGCATCATGTTGTTACCAAAAACTTTTTGGATGCCTTGGTTCATAACTGATGTCGAGATATCGGTTTGAATCCACAGTAGGCCATTGGGTGAAAAGCTGAGACCATCGGGGCAACTAAACAAATCTCGATTAACGGATACGCCTATCGTGCCTTGATGCTCACTCTTGACTGCCTCAGGATCACCAGCCAGCACAAAATATGTCCAGCGAAACGTGGTCGAAGCAGTATCGTTGCCATCTTCTTGCCAGCGCAAGATGTGCCCCATTTGGTTGTCGATACGCGGATTCGCATCGTCTGTCTGTTCGGTGGATGCCCGCCCTGCTTGGCCTCGCCAGTTGTTGTTGGTAAGCGTCACAAACACTTCATTTGTCTTGGGGTGCACCGCAATCCATTCGGGTCGATCCATCTTGGTTGCACCGACCGTATCGGCAGCAGCGCGACATTGAATGAGTACATCGGCTTGTGTGCTGAAGCCTTTATCTGCTGCGAGTCCATTCATACCTTGCGTGAGTTCAATCCACTGCCCCACGCCTTTGGCATCAAAGCGTCCGACATATAGCTTGCCTGTATCTAGGATGTTTTTGTTGGCGGCAAAACCGCCCTTGGCAACCTTGCCCGCACTCACAAACTTATAGATGTACTCAAATTTTTCATCGTCACCCATATAAACCACGGCATGACCTTCTTTGCTCACGGTACAGGTTGCCCCTTCGTGCTTGAAGCGCCCAAGCGCCGTGCGCTTAACGGGCATTTGACTTGGATCTTTAGGGTCAATCTCCACCACCCAGCCAAATCGATGCGCCTCGTTGGGTTCCACCACGGCGTCAAAGCGGGTATCAAAATCGTGCCATTGATAACCCCAGCCTTTGTTACGCATGCCGTAACGCAGCTCTTGCGATGTGGGCTTGGTACTGGTGCTGAAGTAGCCGTTCCAGTTTTCTTCACAGGTGAGATACGTGCCCCATGGCGTTTGGCCTGTGGCGCAGTTGTTAAGTGTGCCCAAAACCCTTGTCCCGCTTGGGTCGTAGCTGGTCTGCATCGCTTTATAGCCAGCGGCAGGTCCGCTAATCGCCATCATCGTATTGGCAGTGATACGGCGTGCGTACTTGGAATTTTGCAAGACCTTCCAACCATCCGCCTTGCGCTCTACTTCAATCACGCTCACGCCATGCGCTTCTTGCGATTTACGTGCTTTGATGGCGCTCCAATTTTTCATGCCGTCTAGGTGCAAAAGGCCATCATCGGTGTATTCGTGATTGATCGCGAGTAAGCCTCGATTGCCAGTTTGACTCAGCGGGAAGTACTCCATGCCATCGTGGTGCATCCCTGCTTGCAAGGCCTGCTCTTGCCACGTGTTGCTGGCGTCAGCCTTAAACGCAGGGCTACCCAGC
>JANPAY010000425.1:0-2113 GCA_031430155.1 Comamonadaceae bacterium | reverse complement strand
GCCGCCTAAAAACATCGCCTCATCGACTTCGATGTTCCAGCTCATCAAGGTGCGAATCGCGCGTTCGTGTGCGGGCGCGCTGCGTGCCGTGACGAGGGCGGTGCGCAGCCGCATGTGCTTGTTACCTACGGCTTGCAAATGATGCAGCGCTTCTAACAATGGCTTGAAAGGTCCAGCAGACAAGGGCTGCAGGGCTTTTGCTTTTTCGTGTTTTTGAAACGCAGCCAACCCCTCGGCTTGAAAGACTTGCTCGGCCTCATCGGAGAACAGCACGGCGTCACCGTCAAATGCAATGCGTACTTCTAGTGGATGCGCGGCGCTTGCCAGCTTGGAAAGCGGATATACCTGCGCGGCGGGCACGCCTGCATTGAGTGCGGCGCGAACATCTTCCAAATTTACAGATAGAAAAAGATTGGCGTGTAGTGGTTTCAAATAGCGCCACGGCGCTTCGCCTTTGGTGAACGTGCCGCGTTGAATGTTGAGTCCATAGTGCTGCGCCGAGCGGAATACGCGCATCCCAGACACAGGATCGTTGCGCGACAAAATCACGACCTCGACACGGGGTTCAGCAAGCGGCATGCCGTCCTCGGCTTGGTTAAACGACAGCAGCTTTTTGACTAGGGAGAACGCCACGCCAGGCTTGGCAGGCTCTTCCAGCTTGTCGAGTTGCAAGCGCATATAGGCTTTGTCGTTGTCGTTTTCAAAAACGGTGTTCTCCGCTTCAAAATCAAAAAGTGCGCGACTTGAGATAGCGACGATTAGTTTTTTCATTTCATAAACTGATTCATTTGGATGATGGGCAACAGCACCGCCAGCACGATGAGAAGCACCACCACACCCATCGCCACGATCAAGAGCGGCTCTAGGATGGTGGCGAGCGCCATCGCGCGGCGCTGCACCTCGTTGCCGAGTTGCTTGGCAGCGTGGTCTAACATCTTGGGCAGTTGCCCCGTTTGCTCGCCGAGGCGGGCAAACATCGCAAGAAGACTTGGGAAGCGCCCTTGCTTGGAAAGCGCACTTGCCAAGGTCGCACCTTCGCGCACTTGCACAAGCGCCTCTAGTGCATCGCGGCGCAAAGCTCGGTTGGATAGCGTCATCGCTGCCGTCTGGAGTCCACGCAAAATTGGCACCCCTGCAAGCGCAAGCATCGCCAGCGTGCCGCTAAATCTAGCAGCGTTGTAACCGCGAGCCAAACGACCCACTAGCGGTAGTTCTAACCATGCGGCATCAAAGCGCTCACGGAAGGCATCGCCCCGCAAAGCCATACGCAGCAAGGCTCCCAGCAGTACCAATATGAACAGCAAGAGCCATCCCCAATTGCGAATGAAGCTGCTAATCCACAGCATCGCCACCGTCAAAAACGGCAGTGCGCGTTTGCTACCTGCAAACACACTGGCGACTTGCGGTACGACGTAGCTGACTAAAAAAATCACGATCACGGTGGCAATCAAGGTCACGATGGCAGGATAAAGTGCCGCGCCAATGAGCTTGGCACGTAGCGTTTGCTGCTCTTCCAAATCGTCGGCAAGCTTGTTTAAGACTTCGCCCAAATTGCCGCTTTGCTCGCCCGCACCAATCACGGCGCAGTAAATATCCTCGAACTCGCGCGGATGTTGCGATAGCGCTGTGGCGAAAGACGCACCACCGTTGACTTCAGAGCGCAAGGCCGCCACGATACCGCGCTGCGCTTCGCCTTCTGATTCATCGACAAGCGCCGTGAGCGCACGCTCTAGTGGCAAGCCAGAACCCACAAGGCCTGCGAGCTGACGCGTCCACACCATGAGCGTCGTGTTATTAAAAACGCGGCGCGGCGCAAAGAGCCCTGTACTCGTTGCCGCAGCGCCTTGTGCACCCACCACGGCATTCACTTCCAGCGGAATCAGCGACTGCGCTCTGAGGTTGCTACGCGCAGCGCGTGCCGTGTCAGCCTCGATGATGCCTTTGCGAGTCTTGCCGTCTGGCTCTAACGCGGTGAATTGATAGGCGGGCATGAGTGTCTTTGTACAAACTAGCTTTGCAACAATTTAAGCCAGGCCAGCACATCTACCTTCGTTTGAAATTGTCCAAAGGCTTTGGTGTCTTGCTCGCGCACGATGGGGAAGCTGTCCATGAT
>JANPAY010000424.1:0-4794 GCA_031430155.1 Comamonadaceae bacterium | reverse complement strand
AAGATTACCAGAAAACAGCAATATTTCAAGAGCTTATTGTTGTTTTAATGAGCGACTTCTCATATGTGGCTTTGCAAAATCGCGGGTGAGGCGATATCCCCCTACGCTATTAAAAAGAATTTGCTGGGTTTGTCGTCGTCGTGGAGGTGGTGCCGCTCGACGCTGTGGTGGTGCCAGTGCCGGTAGTGGTTGTCGTTGTTGTTCCAGACCCAGATCCAGATGAGCCTGTTGTTGCCGTTGCGGGTACTTGGCTAGCAGGGGTATCCACACAGGTGGAAGTGCCCGCACTCGTAATCGTCTGGCCTTGGCTAAAAACAGTGACCACGCCTGTTGCGCTGGTGCAAACAATTTTGTCAGTGGGATTGTTCATGGTGATGTTGACTGAGCTATTGTTGGGTGAGCCAGACTGTGTGCCATTGGACTGGCTTTGCGAAGTACCTGTGCCCGAGCCTGTCACGGTACCTGTTGGCGATACAGTTCCCGTACCCGTTCCAGTAACGGAGTCACCAGCCCTGCTGACGCAGCCTGAGCAGCCGACTAAAAACATCGTCGTGGAAATCAGCATGGTTGACAAAATGGTTCGGATATATTGCAACATCACACACTCCAAAAATAATAAAAACTTGTTAATAACATCTTAGCGCGTTTGCGCTATATGTCCATAGGAATTACGCTATCTCACAGTAACAAAACGCCCTGGCATTGGCCAGGTGGATTCACATTCCAAACATAGGTAGCGGCAGCATCAGCTGTCACGCAATTTGTCAGCACTGGCGTTTGCAGAGTGCCATTTATTGTGGGGATCACGCCGCTCATGCGGAATTGACCAAATGTGGGATTGCCATCGTCCATTTTCCTGTCGACTTCCGCAAGGCTTTTTGAGTCAATCGCGCCCCCTGTAGTCACCATGGCTTTGCTACCTTCGTTTACTTGGCTGGACAAATAATAAGTCCCAACTGCGTTGGTTGTCGGCACGACTGAGGGGAAGGCAAAGCCTATGGGTTGCCCATATAAATTGGTCGGGCTAAAATTCGCTGTGGGGTTGCTGGACGAGGTCTGTTTTGTCATGCACTGCGCGCAGGTGAGGAAGCCCGCTTGCGCAATGTTGTTAAAGAACTGCTGACTATCGTCGAGAGGAACCCAGCCATCGCCTGGCGAGACCAGTCCTGGCGCAGCGTTGCTATTAATCATGGCCGCTTGAGCGACTGTCAGGTCGCCGGGTAACGCGTTGTATCTATCTTGAAAGCCGTAGTACGCCACTTGAACGGCGCGTACTTGGTCAAGCACATTACGGACCCTGGCAGAGGCGATCAGTTCTTGGCCACGCAAGATGCCGCCTATGAGTAAACCAATAATGACCAGCACAATTGCAATCTCGACAAGCGAGAAGCCGCGCTCTGGATTGTTTTTCATAGTGTGGATGCGCCTTGGCAAGTGCCAGCGGGATTAACTGCCCAGGCAAATGGCACGGCAGCGCCGGTGAAACAGCTGCTAGAACGTGCAGCGCTTACAAAAATAGAGGCTCCCGATGTTGCAGTTTGCGCAATTACATCGGTATAGCGGAATGTGCCAGCGCCCGGGCTACCGTCGTCAGATTTGCGGTCAATCTCGGCCAGCATGGATGAATAAATGCCGCTACCTGTTAGCAGCAAGGGCTTGCCACCTTCGCTAGGCGATCCTAAAAATGAAATACTGCCGGCAGTGCCGCCGCCGACAACGGGGGTGCTGCCCGCTGTTGCCCCCGTATTAAAGTAAAAAGCGAGAGGTTGGCTATAAACATTCACAGGGCTATTGGTCGCTTTAAGCCCCGCTGCTGGGGGGATGTAAGTGGCCGCAGTCGCTGCAGCGCCTACAGCACCTGGCGTCACAACGGCCGTGCTGCCGCACGGCGTACATATTAAAAAGCCAGCTTGCGTGAGGTTATTAAAAAAAGCGGGACTATCGTCCAGTAACACATTGCCATCGGCTGCCGCCGTTGCGGGAGCCGTTTTGCTATCAATCAGCAAAGCTTGAGTGCTCGTTAGGTCACCGGGCAACATTTTGTAGCGATCGATAAAGCCATAAAACGCGGTTTGAATACTACTCTTTTGCGACACGATCGTGCTAGCGCGGGAAGAGTCCATCAGCTCGGATGCGCGGAGCACCCCGCCAATCAGCAAACCAATGATAACCAATACCACAGCGATTTCAACCAGCGTGAAACCGCGTGAAATTAATCTAACTTGGGCAGGATTTTTCATAAGTTGAATAAACAACAACCGCCAGCAGAAAACTGTTGGCGGTTGTGATATCTAGCTTGAGGCTAATGCGAGCGAGCTTTAGAACAAGCTAACGCCTTGGCAGTTGCCAGGAGGGTTCACAAGCCATGTAAAGCCAGTTGCTGCAGTACCATTCCAGCAAGCTGTGGATACAGCTGCAGATACTTTAGGCGTTGCAATCGTCGTGGTACCTGTGTCCGTGTAACGGAACGAGCCGCCAGATGGATTGCCGTCGTCAGCTTTGCGGTCAAGCTCTGCCAGCATGTTGGATGCAATCGTATTACCCGTTGTCAGCATAGGCTTAGAGATTTCAGCAGTGCCAGCCAAGAACTCAATCGAACCTGCGGTGCTGCCGCCCGTAATCGCGGTGTTGTTGATGAAAGCCAGTGGCGTACCATAAACGTTGACGATGGTGTTAGTGCCAGATAGCGTTGTGGGTGTGATGTAAGTTGCTGCTGTGGCGGCTGCACCCCCGGCAACGGCTGCTGCGCCAGGCGTTACTAACGTGGTTGACGAGCAAGGCGTGCAAGAAATAAAGCCAGCTTGTGCAATGTTGTTGAAGAAAGCAGGGCTGTCGGCCAACAGAACAGCGCCATCGCCTGAAGCTGATGCTGGGGCAGTTGTGCTGTTGATGAGCAAAGCTTGGGTGCCAGTCAAATCACCAGGCATCATTTTGTAACGATCAATAAAGCCGTAGTAAGCTGTTTGGATACTGCTTTGCTGACCAGAGATTGAGTTGATACGCGCAGAGTTCAAGAGCTCTTGACCACGTAGCACGCCGCCGATTAAAAGGCCAATAATGACTAGCACAATGGCAATTTCAACAAGGGTGAAACCCCGTTGGACTTGTTTTTTCATTTTCGAAATAGTCGATTTCATGTGATAACTCCTATGAGGGATTGTTGAAATATATGTCGCAGTGAAATGACTGCGCATGAGCAAATTCTAGCGTATCGCATAAAGCATGTTATAGGGTTTTCACTTATTTATGCGAAGTTTGTTCTCGCAGCCACTTCGCGTGCATGGCATTGGCTTCGTCTTCGCTCACGCCAAAGACGGTATTGACCCCCGACTCTTCTGGCGCAAGGGCCGTGGGTTTGGGTTCTAAAAAGGTAGTCATGGTACGGTTTGCACGGCGTTCGCGCCAGCTTCTGAGCGCCCGTTTGAGGACATAGAGCAGGCAGAGTAAAAGCAGCAATCCCCCAGCGAGCACAGGCCAGTCGCTTAGCCATTTGTCGAGGCTTGACTCGGACTGTTGAGCGGGAGCGGGAACGGGTCTAGCGCTACGGGCAGGTATTGTCGGTACGGCTATTGCTGTTGGCGCGGAGGCGATCCTGATGGGTGCAGGTGAGGGCTCGCGTGATGGCGCGAGTGATGGCCGAGGTGGGGGTGGTGGCGATAGTGCAATGTTGCGTGGGCGCAACGCGGCTGGGCTTGTGGAAGGCGCTTTCATACCAACTTCGGCGACATCGGGAACGGCTGTGGCGACTGCACCCCCTGATTTTTGCGTCGAGGCTGGTTGTGCTTCAAAGCGAATCACAGGGGAAAGTAGCACATTCAAATCAGGCGTGCTCTCTGAGGCGTTTACTTGCGAAGCAGCTACGGTTGGCTCTTGCAGTGGGGTACCTGCAAAGCTGCTCACGGCATCAAACATGAGATGCAATGGTTTAAAGCTACGCCTGCCTGCGTTATTGAGCGTTATCAGCATTTCAGTCGACAACTCAGGGTTGCCGCGTTTGGGGCTAACGACAATGGCAAGACGCTGGCGGGGGCGACTGTTGACGCTAAAAACTGCGTCACTGAGCCATTCGGGGTAGACCATGCCTTGTGAGGCGTGCTGAGCGCGAGTCGCGAGTTGCACAGCAGTCTGGGGACTGAGACTTTGTATGGTGCTAGTGTCCAGCGGCAGTTCAAACACCAAGGGTGCAGACGCATTTGACAAAATGATAGGTGCTTGCGCCAAACTAGACACGATCACGCCCAAGCAAAGGAGTGGCACAGCCAGCAGCCAGCGCGTCAGCATTTTCATAGAATACAAATCTTTTCGCATATCAGTAGGTTGCAAGATGACTAATCATTTCCAAAAAAGCCGCACAGCCATTGCCGCTTTGACCCGCCTGACTTTACTTGAATCTTGGCGCGGACGTAGCGGACGCTTTTTGTTCATTGCGCTCATCGCCATTCAAATCATCACAAGTGTAGTGACCGAAATGGCGGTGACCGAATCGTTAGAGCTGCGCCTCACCACCTCCGCGTTTTTGTACCGCTTGTGCCTTATCTTTGCGCTGGGCGTCGCCATGATTGCCAGCGTCGTGCGTGAGCACGAAAGCGGCTTTGTGCATGTGCTACTCGCGCATCCCATCTCGCGCATGCAATACGTGCTCGGGCGCATGCTGGGCTATAGCATCACGTCCTTGATTGCTGCACTGTCGGTCATGCTGGTCATGGCCATATGGGTACCGATAGCGCAGTGGAGCGCTTTGCTTTTGTGGTCGATCTCGCTCTGGCTAGAACTCATTGTGACAGGCGCTGTCGC
>JANPAY010000423.1:0-3473 GCA_031430155.1 Comamonadaceae bacterium | reverse complement strand
TTGCGCGGTCATCGGAAATCCTTACGGCAAAGGCCTCGCACCTTGCAAAACGTGCAGGCCTCGCCCTCACCCAAGGCAGTCAAGCCGTGGCCTGCTGCCATTTTTGAGAGGTCTTGCCAGATACCATCCAGCAAGGCCTCCCTGCGCTGCTCTACGTCTAAAAGCTCGATGGTTTGCGTGGTCTGCGAGCCATTAGCACGCTCGACCAAATTGACATACGCCGCGCGGACAGGGCTGTCTCTGTCCTCATGCATCAACGCCGCATAGAAGGCCAGCTGCGTGTCCTCGCCTGCGTTTTTGATGCGTTTTTTCGTTTTATCGAGTGACTCGGTTTTGTAGTCAAGCAGCCAGCTTGCGCCCGTTACCGCGTCTACATCGATGCGATCCAGCGTTCCGATCAAATTGACGGTTTTGCCGTCCACAGCAATCGGATATTCTTTTTTTATTTCGCCACCTAAGTAACGTGCACCGCTCGCTTCATGCTTGGCAAGCCACGCCAGATATGCGCTGCGGGTCTTTGGCCAAATCAAAGCGAAGGGCAAAAATGCTGCATCGTCTAAGCGCAAAGATTTTTGTTCGGCTAGAGCGCAGCGGTCTAGAAGTGGCTCTCGCTCTAACTCCTGATCATGCTTTAAAGCTTCATGAAATCGATAAAGCGTGCCATGCAGCCAAGTCCCAAAATCGCGCTTATCCACGGTTTCGTCAAGCTCATCGGAATCCTGCAAACCCAAGATGCGCGTGGCATAAAAGCGGTACGGGCAAGCACGCAAGTCCGCATAACCGCTGGCAGACAGATGTACAGGTGCCAGGGTTTGCCAGTCAATGCTCACGCCGTCTTTGGATACATCGATCTGATCCGTTCGCTCTGCCACATCCGTTCGCCCTGAGCCTGCCCTAGGGTCTGATCTAACAAGCGGTGATGCCAGCTTTTGCAATCGCCCCGCCATCTCCAGCACTTGCAACAAGCTACTTTTTTGCAGCGCCTCCGCGTCATCCGTTTGCTGCCAAAGCAGACTCACATTAGGCAGGCCGCACAGCCAAGCCCACGCTTTGGACTGCGCGAGTGCTGCATCGTCTGCAGTCAATAACTGCAAGGCCTCGCGCTGTGCCGTGCTCCAATCGCTTTGCACGCGTGGCCTAGCGGGCAGGTGCTTGTCATCAACGCTTGGCACAATCACCGCATCGAAATGCCGCCCCCACGTTTGCGCAAGCGGCAAAATAGTGACGGTCATCTCCATCACACCGCTTGAATCAGCCGACTCACCGCGCCAAATCAGACGAAAGCGGCTGGCCTCCAACACGGCACGCACCCAACGCACAAAGGCGGCATACGGCATCCGCGCATCCACAGGCGGGTCAATCCAAAGAGCTTTGCAGAGCGTTGCGCCCGCAGTGTCCAGCTGCATAGTGTCCCACAAACCTACGTGCTGCAAGAGTGCTTTCGTCTCTTGCAACCACTCGGACAGCACCCGACTTCGCGCAAACCGCGCGGGCCAATCGCCCAATAACTCGCTGCCCGACTGCGACCACTGCACCGCTGACTTGCGGCGAATGTGCTGCTCTAGCTCGGACACGGCCTCAAGCGCATAGCGATTTGGCGCAGCTTTGAGCGCGGCCAAAACCGCGTCGGACGAGGCATCCTGCGTCATCGCACTCAGCCACGTCATCAACTGCGCGGCAACGGCGGTGGTCGACAGCGCCCAGCCCGTTTCGTCCACCAAATGGATACCTCGGTTAGCCAGCACGGCGCTCACACGGCGGGTGATTTGGCGATCAATGGCAATCAAGGCTATGTTGTGCATCGTTTGATTTGCTTTGGCTAGCAAAATCAGCGCTGCCGTTTGTTGCACCAAATCCTCGGCATCCGCTGCGATGTATTCCCCGAGAACGGACTGGCTAGGCTCATCCAGAGCACCCAGATCAATTGACGTAATCCTCTGCGAAGCCATAGTCAGTAAGGGCTGCAGCAGTGCATCCAACAGCGGATCAGCCAGCAAACCCGTCGTGATGTAGAAGTGCTCGGTGGATGCCAGCAGCTGCGTTTGCCGCGCCCACAGCACGTCGGTGTCAAAACTACTGGTGGCAGCCCACATGAGTGCGATGTAACCAATCGCACCTTCCATTTGAAACTGCCCACCTTGCTGAAAGTGTCCCGCCTGCTGATGCGCCCAAGCTAATCGCGCGTTTGGATGCATGGCTGCCGCCTTGGGGGCCGCATCAACGGCCATATCCAGCAAGCGCTGCACGGCAGTGGCGAGTCCATCCGCGCCGATTTTGTCGCGAAGGGCTTTGGGAATCAAGGATTCGGCAATCAAGCGGTCAATGCCCGCGTCAAAGTGAAGATCGGTAGGTGCCTTGGCAACCACGCCAAGACTAGTCGCCCAGTCGCGCACCGTGGTGATTTGCGGCATGACCGCTGCCAGCGGCGCACGCTGCCAAGCCGCTCTGGCTGTACTTTTTAGCTGGGCGTAGGGGATGAGCCAGACGCTGGGGGATTGAACGGTCATTTAAGCAGTCATCTTGGGCCGCTTGCCTAGAAACTCTCGCCTGACCAGATCATTGACGCGTGTTTGCCAGCCCTTGCCCGTGGCTTTCAGTATCTCTAATACGTCTCGGTCAAATCGAATAGCGACCTGCGCTTTAGTAGGTTCTTTTTGCGGCCCTCGGCGCACAACAGCCTTAGCGATAAACGCCTCGACCGCTTTGGAATCATTGGGGTTGTACAAATCCGCTACAGGATCAAAAGCAATGGGCGCATCTGCGGCGGCTTCGCGCTTGACGCGATCCCAATCGGTTTTACTTGGATTTTTCATACAACTTCCTTTCAGCTTTAGAGGAGCGACGCAGGGAAAACTAAATGGGCATCCGCCAAATCAAGCCCATGCTTGACAAGGTTCGCTTGCCGTTTTGCTTCGTCATATTCAATCATATTGTAGATGCAAATTGATATACTTGGATTGAATTATGAAGCTGGTCTCAAGATGCCCTTGGCAGCTTTCTTTTTGTTTTTGCGTCCGTCACCAGTTTGTCAAAATCAGATTTGAATGCTTTATCGTGCTTTGCTTTGAATTTTTCATATTCTTCAAACGCATGTTGCTTGGCTGCATCGCTGCTAACACGTCCCAATCCGTCTAACACTTCGTAAGCATTGAAGCGCAAAAACTCGTCTAACTTTTGCACCCAATCTTTCATGGTCATCGCGATTTTTCGTTTAGCAAAAAGCTCCGCTGTGCCGAGGTAGTTTTCAACCACTCGGTCTAATTCATCAAGCTCATCGACCGATAAAAAATTCTTACCAACGATGTCGGACTTGAGCACAACGCCATCTTTTTTCATGTTGGCAAAGTGAACCAAGCCCATGTTTGGTTTTTTTGCATCCGCTCGCTCTTTGATTAATTCCGCTGCGGTGTGCTGGTGGATGGCGTAGTGGAATTTGTTTTGAATCTGCGCAAAAAATTGCCCTGTAATAGGCG
>JANPAY010000422.1:0-9107 GCA_031430155.1 Comamonadaceae bacterium | reverse complement strand
CCGAATATGGCTTCCAAAGTTCACTGGCTGCAAGCATTGCCAGATGTGCTCTCTGGCGTGATGGTGGGTAACGAAGTGCTGGATGCCATGCCCGTCAAGCTCTTGGCGCGGACTAACAACGGCTGGCACGAGCGCGGCGTTGTCAATCTCACCGATTCCCTCTCTTTTGCTGACGTCCAAACGGAACTGCGCCCACCCGTTGATGTAGCAGGCACACACGACTACCTCACGGAAATCCACCCGCAGGGCGAGGCCTTCATCAAAACACTGGCGGATAAGCTGCAAAAGTCTAAGCTGGGCGGTGCCATCCTGATGATTGACTACGGTTTCGGCGAGAGCGAGTACTACCACCCTGAGCGCAGCATGGGCACGCTGATGTGCCACCAAGCGCATCAATCCAGCACCAATCCACTAGAGCATATGGGCGAGAAAGACATCACGGCGCACGTCAATTTCACGGGGGTTGCGCTGGCGGCGCAAGACGCGGGCCTGACGGTGAATGGCTACACCTCGCAAGGGCGGTTTTTACTCAATTGCGGACTGCTCGATCACCTCACTAAGGCCTCATTCGCTGAACGCGCCATGGCGCAAAAGCTGGTCACGGAGCACGAAATGGGCGAGCTTTTTAAGGTGATTTGCCTCTCAACGCTGCCTGATTTTGAACCGCTGGGATTTGCCGCTGGTGATCGCTTGCATACGCTCTAATGCACTCTTTTAATAATCAATTAAACTGACTAATAATATGTAAATATTATTTTTACTTCTGCTACATTACTGTCATCCCATACAGCTTTTTGATAGTTTTTTAACAGGAGTACACCATGAAAGCAGAAATCGCAGCCGAGCCAAAGTTGAGCACTAAAGCCGACACTAAATTAGACGCCAAACAAACCGCAGAACGCGCAGAAAAATCCAAAGCGCTACAAGCTGCCTTGGCGCAAATCGAAAAACAATTCGGCAAAGGCACCATCATGCGCCTTGGCGAAGGTGAAGTGATTGAGGACATTCAGGTCGTCTCCACGGGCTCGCTGGGTCTCGATGTAGCGCTTGGCGTGGGCGGCTTGCCACGTGGCCGTGTGGTCGAGATTTATGGCCCTGAGTCTTCGGGCAAAACCACGCTCACACTGCAAGTCATTGCTGAAATGCAAAAAATTGGCGGTCAATGTGCGTTTGTCGATGCCGAGCACGCACTCGATATCCAATACGCGCAAAAACTAGGTGTCAATTTGCAAGATTTGCTGATTAGCCAACCCGACACAGGCGAGCAAGCGCTAGAAATCGTCGATTCACTGGTGCGCTCAGGTGGTGTGGATCTCATCGTCATCGATTCGGTGGCCGCCCTCACCCCCAAAGCTGAAATCGAAGGCGAAATGGGTGACTCCTTGCCTGGCCTACAAGCACGGCTGATGAGCCAAGCGCTGCGCAAACTGACGGGTTCGATCAAACGCACCAACTGCATGGTGATCTTTATTAATCAAATCCGTATGAAGATTGGCGTGATGTTTGGCTCGCCAGAGACGACCACCGGCGGTAACGCACTTAAGTTCTATGCGTCTGTTCGCTTAGACATTCGCCGCATCGGCACGATCAAAAAAGGCGAAGAAGCCATTGGTAACGAAACCCGCGTGAAGGTGGTTAAAAACAAAGTCGCCTCGCCGTTCAAAATGGCGGAGTTCGATATTTTGTTTGGCGAAGGCATCAGTCGTTTGGGTGAAGTGATCGACATGGGCGTAGAAGCCAAAGTGATCGAAAAATCGGGCGCTTGGTACGCCTACAAAGGCGAAAAAATTGGCCAAGGTCGCGATAACTCGCGCGAATTTTTGCGTGAAAACCCAGAGCTCGCCATTGAGATTGAAAACAAAGTGCGCGAGTCGCTGGGCATTGCGGCGATTCAAGACGCGGTGCCGCGTAGTGTTCAATAAGCCTTCACTGAAAGGCCGCGCGTTGCGTTACCTCGCAGCGCGCGAGTACTCTCGCTTTGAGCTAGAGCAAAAGCTCAAAGAGTATGAAGAGGCTGAGGGCGAGCTCAAAGCGGCACTTGACGACTTGGAAGCTAAAGGGTTTATATCGGAAGCCCGCGTCGTTGAATCCACACTGAATCAAAAAGCCAGCCGCTTTGGCGCAGCAAGGTTACTCCACACGCTCAAAGCCAAAGGCATTGATGCAGGCGTGCTGCTAGAGACGGCTGAGCAACTCAAAGAGACCGAATTTGACCGCGCCATGGATGTGTGGACTCGCAAGTTTGGTGAGCCCTACACCTCGCCAGCCGAGTACGCCAAGCAAGCCCGATTTTTAGCGTCGCGTGGGTTTAGTGGTGAAGTTGTTGGACGGGCCATCCGAGCCTCCAAACAATTAGGGACAGTCCCTAATTAATTTGTCAGCTTAAAAACGGCTGTACCGGCACGCAGATTGGGCTGCCAGCGGATCACGGCATCGTCTTGGATACCAAAACTATCCTCAATTTTGAGATTGTTTTGCGCCGCTAGCGCAGCAAAATCTTCATAAGTACCGACGCGGATGTTGGGCGTGTCGTACCACTGGTGCGGCAGGCGTTTGGTCACGGGCATGCGGCCAAGTAGCACGCTCAAACGATTCGGCCAATGCGCAAAATTTGGGAACGCCACGATGCCCGTTTTCCCCACACGTACGGTCTCGCGCAGCATCACTTCGGCATTACGCAAATGTTGCAAGGTGTCGATTTGCAAGACGACATCAAAGCTGTTGTCATCAAATAGCTTGAGGCCTTCATCTAAATTAAGCTGGATTACATCCACGCCGCGTTGCACGCAACCCTGCACGGCTTTATCGTCAATCTCGATGCCGTAACCCGTGCAGCCTTTGGCACTTTTTAAATAGGCCAACAGCTCGCCATCGCCGCAACCCAAGTCGAGCACCCGTGAGCCCTCTGGCACGAGTGCTGCAATCGTTTGAAGCACAAAAGGCGTCATACGGTCACCCCTTTGCCGATGATCTCTTCAAAGTAGGCGCGCACCACATTTATATAACGCTCGTCCTCCAGCAAAAACGCGTCATGCCCTTGGCTGGCGTTAATCTCGGCATAGCTGACGCACAGGCGGTTATCGACCAGCGCCTTGACGATTTCACGACTACGCTCGGCTGGAAAACGCCAATCGGTGGTAAAGCTCACCACTAAAAATTTAGCCTTAGCGCGTGCCAACGCTGCACTCAAATCTCCACCAAACGCCTTGGCTGGATCAAAGTAGTCCAGCGCTCTGGTAATCAACAAATAAGTGTTGGCATCAAAGTAACTGGCAAACTTTTTGCCTTGATGTTTGAGGTAACTCTCTATCTGGAACTCCTCGTCAAAGCCATATGCAGCTTGGCCTGCAAGCGATTCAATGCGCTCACGTCCAAACTTTTCATCCATCGCATCGTCACTCAAATACGTGATGTGCCCGACCATGCGGGCAAGGCGTAGGCCGCGCTCGGGCACAGTAGCATGCGCATAAAAATCGCCGCCATAAAAATCAGGGTCAGTCGTAATGGCACGCCGTGCCACTTCGTTAAACGCAATGTTTTGTGCCGACAAATTAGGTGCGCTCGCAATGCACACGCTGTGGCGCAAGCGCTCAGGAAATTGCAGCGTCCAAGACAGCGCCTGCATGCCGCCCAAGCTACCGCCCATGACCGCGGCGAGTTGTGTAATGCCAAGCTTTGTGACCAAGCGCTCTTGCGCATTCACCCAATCTTCCACCGTCACAACGGGAAAGCTTGACCCATAAGGCTTTCCCGTGGCTACGTCGATATGCGCAGGGCTAGTCGAGCCAAAACACGAGCCCAAATTATTTGCGCCAATCACAAAAAATTTGTTCGTATCGACTGGCTTGCCAGGGCCGACCATGTTGTCCCACCAACCCACATTGCCATCCGTATACGTGCCCGCCACATGATGCGAGGCATTCAAGGCGTGACAAATCAACACGGCGTTTGATTTATTCGCGTTCAAAGTGCCGTAGGTCTCAAACGCTAAATCGTAGTCTGCGATCTGCTTGCCACTACTAAGGAGCAAGGCGTCGGCAAAGTACATGGATTGAGGTGTGGGGTTCAGCTGCGTCATACGTGCTCTAGTGTAAATGAAGCGCTGCGCTGCATCATTCGATGTCATAGCACCATTTTGGGCATGAAACTTGCATCATTTCGGTGATAACTATTATTTACCCCTCAATTTATTCACGGAGACAAAATGGAAGCACTAAAACAGGGCAATGATGCGCTCTTTATCTTACTAGGCGCAATTATGGTGCTCGCTATGCACGCAGGATTTGCGTTCTTAGAACTGGGCACGGTCCGCAAAAAAAACCAAGTCAACGCGCTTGTCAAAATTTTGGTGGACTTTTCTGTGTCCACTGTCGTGTACTTTGCGGTCGGTTACGGCATTGCCTATGGAACAAGTTTTATGGTTGGCGCAGAAACACTGGCTGCCAAAAACGGTTACGAGTTAGTCAAGTTTTTCTTCCTGCTCACTTTCGCTGCAGCCGTGCCTGCCATCATTTCAGGGGGCATTGCCGAACGCGCCAAATTTTGGCCGCAGCTCATTGCCACCGCCGTCATTGTGGGCGTGATCTATCCGCTGTTTGAAGGCCAAGTGTGGAACGAAAACACCACGTTCCAAAACTGGATTAAAGCTATTAGCGGCGAAAACTTCCATGACTTTGCAGGCTCAGTCGTTGTCCATGCCATCGGTGGCTGGATGGCGCTGCCAGCTGTCATTTTGCTGGGCGCACGCCTAGGTCGCTATCGCAAAGATGGCAGTATTTCTGGGCATCCGCCGTCCTCCATACCCTTCCTCGCACTCGGCGCATGGGTGCTGGCTGTGGGCTGGTTTGGCTTTAACGTGATGAGTGCGCAAACCATCGACAAAATCTCTGGCCTAGTCGCGGTGAACTCCTTGATGGCGATGGTTGGCGGCACTTTGGTTGCGTTAGTGATTGGGCGCAACGACCCTGGCTTCGTCTACAACGGCCCGCTGGCTGGCTTGGTAGCAGTATGCGCAGGCTCAGACCTGATGCACCCACTGGGCGCATTGGCGGTAGGCGGCATCGCAGGCGCCATCTTCACCTACATGTTTGCACTGACGCAAAACAAATGGAAGATTGACGACGTGCTAGGCGTGTGGCCACTGCACGGCCTGTGCGGCGCATGGGGCGGCATCGCGGCGGGCATCTTTGGCAACAAGGCGCTAGGCGGCATCGGCGGCGTGAGCTTTGTCGGTCAGCTAGTCGGCACAGGCGTCGCAATTGCATGGGCGCTGATTGGCGGCTTCGTGGTGTACGGCATCCTCAAAGCGACGATGGGACTGCGATTATCAGAGGAAGAAGAATTTGCGGGTGCAGATTTGAGTATCCACAAGATTGGCTCTACGCCTGAGCGTGAGACGAACTGGTAAGCACGCTAAATTCCAAACTTGACTTCGGGCACTGGCACCCCCATAGGTTGGCCATCACTGGTTGCGCGCTTCAGCCCCTCGCAAGAAGATTTAAAGTTTGGTGGCTAGGCTCATTGGCGTGCTGCGACTTGTGAAATGACCCAAACTGCGGCTCAACTCGTCTGCGGCTCTTAGCACAGCAGGAACGATCTCCGACTGGATTCGCTCATCATTGAAAACATGGGTGGATGCAGTCGCATTGACGCCCGCGAATGCGTTTCCTTTTGCGTCGAATATTGCTGCGGCGACGGAACGAACGCCAACGTGGAACTCCTCATCGTTGAATACATATCCGCGCTCGCGCGCGATATTGAGATTGCTCCGCAAGACCTGGGGATCGACCGTCGATTTCTGCGTCCAGACTGATAATGGACCTGTCCCAAGGATGACATCCCGTTCGGCATCTGATTTGTAAGCGAGCAGCACACGGCCAATCGACGTCGCATAGGCTGGCAACCGCGAACCTACATGGATGTTGATTGCTGTAGGTAGTTGAATCCGTGCTTGCGCCGCGTAAACAAGCTCATTCCCTTCCAGCAACGCCAAGTGCACGGACGCGCCGACGTCAGTGCGCAGGCGATCAAGCACTGGCTGAGCCATTTCCACAAGCGGCACTTGACTTAAGTAAGCAAAGCCAAGCTGCATCGATAGGCTTGTCAACCGAAAAGCGCGACCCGATTCAGTCCGAGCCAGATAGCCTAGCTTCTCGAGTGTATGGACAAAGCGAAAAGGTTTGGTTCTGCTCCAGCCGAGCTCAGCCGCAATCTGCGATAGGGTCAGCGCGGGTCGGTCGGTGTCAAATGCTTTCAGCACGGCCAACCCCTGCGCAAGCGCGTCCACCCAATACGGGTCCTTTTCGGGCTTTGTGTCGTCAGGCTGGTCGCCGGTCTCGGTTGGCTGAGCGTCTTCCAAAATATTGCGAAGCATATAAATATCGATTGAAACGGAAGATTTTAAGGTTTCGCCTATGAAAAGTAGCTGATGTTGTCCTCGACCCAGGCATCGAATGGGCGGGGAGCACGTCCCGTTGCCTTTTTGAAGTCGTCTGCAATAGGCGGCGCAACTGTGATCGATTTCTTTTGGTAGTCCAGTAAACGCCCCGCCGATTCCGGTGATAGGCCGGTCGGCGGTGCCGCCATCCTCACCAGAGCCTCCTCGGTACTGATGGTGACGCAATCCAACTTGACGCCGAGTCGAGCTGCGATGGTGGCCACCTGCTCACGGATGGTGATGCACGCCGGACCAGTGATTTCGAATTGGCAATCACGAAGCCCCGCGCCCAACAACGACTCTACCGCCAACAACGCAATGTCGTCCTCGTGCACGGGATTTCTCATGGACTCGGGATAGGCCGTATACACCCGGCACTCAGCGCGAATGGTTTGCACCCATTGCAGACAATTGGAGGCCATCGTGTCCGGGCGAAGCAATGTGCAGCGCAGACCTGCCGCCCGCGCCGCGTCCTCCGCAACGCGATGCCGTTCAACAATCGGATTCACACCTGGAGGCACCCGGCTTACTGCCGCTGTTGACAATAGCGTGACGTGGCGAACTCCAGCTGCTGCGGCTGCTTTGAACACAGCGTTACTCACATCAGCCTGCGGGGCGTACATGAACACCGAATCGACTGTCTCGAACATCGTCACCATCTGCACGGGATCGTTGTAATCACCCACGAAAGCCTCCGCATTCGAAGGCAGTGGGGCAGTCGGTTTAGAACGAAAAAACAAACGCAAGGCAACCGATTCGTCTGCAAGGCGGCGGACGACGTTCGCACCAATCCGCCCTGCAGCACCTGTTACCAGAATCTTCTTCATGAACGTGCCAGTACCTGACGGTAGGCGTGTGCAAGACCCTCTGCCGACGTTCCGCGCCAAGCAACCATGCCATCAGGCCGCACTAGCACCGCGTCACCCGCCCGCGCCTTTAGCGGTGCCGTCGACTTCACCAGCGTCGCTATCTGGGGGATGCCGAAATCACGGGCAATGGCAGCAGCATGGTCTGCCAACTCCGAGCTTTCGGTGTACAACTGAAAGTGCTGGCCCAGTTCTCGACGCGTGTCGATCTCGTTGTCTGCTGCTTGAAGCTTCACGTAAGGTACTCGAGCCCCTGGCACGCCGGTCGGGTGCAGCGGATCCTCGAACGGGTCAGATGGAGTAGGTACGTGATCGCCAGGCGCACGCACCATGGCACCGTCAAGGCACACGAAGCCAAACATCATCTTGGCATGGTCAATCGGCTCACCAGTGAGCGTCGCTAGGTTCTTCATGTCGCGGCGCTCTGCCAGATTCGCAGCCTGCCAGGTGCAAACGATCTCGGCATAAGGCCGGCGCTCGGTGTCATATGACGTCAGCAGCTCGGGCCCAGCCAGCCCCTTCAGCACATAAGCCAGTTTCCACCCTAGGTAATAGCCGTCTTGCATCGCGGTATTGCCGCCCTGCCCACCGGTTGGCGGCATCACATGAGCCGCATCCCCCGTCAGGAACACTCGGGCCGTGCTGAGTCGGTCGGCGATGCGGTGCGAATAGTTGTAGGTGGTATCACCAGTGATCTCAAAAGCCAGATCGGGAACGCCAACGAGGATGCGTATTAATGCCTCTGTCGCCGCTTGGTCCCGATCCGGATCCGCCGAGAAATTGGCCACCCATTGGTTAGGGTAATCGGTGCTTACCAGAATGCCAGAGCCGTCAGGCAGGTGCGCGTTTTTCACGTAATGGATAGTCATGGCCTTGTTGCCCGACCAGGGTGAAAGATCCGCGTTGAACCGCACGGCGGTCACGGATTTCAGATGTCCGATGCCGTGGGAACCGATACCTACTTTGGCGGCAATGCCTCCGCGAATGCCATCGGCGGCAACCAGGTACTTAGCCTCGACGGCGGTTTCCAAGCCTTCGGGCTGGCTTTTAAGTATCAGCTCAACATGTTCGGTCTTCTCGGCCAGATGCTCACAAGTGCAGTTGAAACGGACCTCAACGCCCAGCTCCAGGGCACGCTGGAGCAGCACCGCCTCGGTTCGGGCCTGACTGGCCATACCCGACATCTCTGGCGAAAACTTGGAAAAATCAGGCCTATGGGCCACGTGGTCGTAGATGACCTTACCCGTCATGCTCTCGGACACCGTGGAGGTGATTCCCGGCATGCCTGGTGGCCTCGCAGCATAGATTGCTTCGGTAAGCTGTGCGACGCGCATCGCCTCCATAGTGACCGGGTTCTGCCCCCGCGCCTTTGGCAGCACAGAGGTGGAAGCATTGCGCTCGACGACCAGCGGCCTTACACCGTTGAGCGCAAGGAAAACGGCGGTGGACAAGCCGGCAAGCCCGGCACCGACGATGACGACGTCGTGTTTCTGTTGGTTCATGATGACTCCTTCAAATTAAACGGTGATGCCGCGTTCCCAATGGACCAGGCGCGATCTGACGTAAACGATCAACCGGTCAGCCGCCAGACCCAGCAGCCCGAAGAAAAAGACAACCGCAAATGCGGATGCCGTATCGAAATATGATGAATAGCGGACGATGAGATATCCTAGGCCACGCGACTCGCCCACGAACTCCGTGACGCACATCACAATGAGCATGATCGGTGTCGCCACGCGCAGCCCCGTCAGCAGGTACGGCAGCATGGAAGGCCACAATACGTCGAGTGCGAAGCGCCAGGGGCT
>JANPAY010000421.1:0-2800 GCA_031430155.1 Comamonadaceae bacterium | reverse complement strand
AGAGATCACTGAAACGCTGGCTGCGTACAACACGGCTAACCCCAATGCGCCGGCTGCGCCGTTTGCCATCAATCAAATCGTGCACAAAAGCAATGACCGCTTAGAACACGACATGGCAGTTTGCGAGAAGTACAAAGTGCCCATCGTCATCACCAGTCTTGGTGCACGCGAAGACGTGAACACTGCCGTCAAGGCTTGGGGCGGCATCACGCTGCATGACGTGATTACGAATGTCTTTGCGCACAAGGCAATCGAAAAAGGTGCCACAGGCCTAATTGCCGTAGCCGCAGGAGCAGGTGGCCACGCGAGTGTGAAGTCACCGTTCGCCATGATTCAAGAAATACGCGAATGGTTTGATGGCCCACTCGTGCTCTCGGGCGCTATCTCCACAGGCGGAGCCGTGCTAGCAGCGCAAGCCATGGGCGCAGACCTTGCTTACATTGGCTCAGCGTTTATTGCTACGCACGAAGCCAGGGCTGTCGATGGCTACAAAGAAATGATTACGAAAAGTAATTCAGACGACATCGTTTACAGCAATTTCTACACGGGCATTCATGGCAATTATTTGAAAGGCTCGATCAAGGCTGCTGGTATGGATCCTGACAACCTACCTGTTAGCGACCCTAGCAAAATGAACTTTGCCACAGGCGAAGGAGCCAGTACAGCAAAAGCATGGAAAGACATTTGGGGCTGCGGTCAAGGCATTGGAGCCATTAAAGAGATCACCTCCACCGCTGAAATGGTGGCCCGTATGAAGCAAGAGTATCTAGCGGCCAAGGCTAGGTTAGCTTAAAACTCAGTATGCCAACGCACACCCACGACCCGCACGGGTCCACGGTCGGCGTTGTAAGCTGGATTCTGAATGAACTGTGCATTCACACTGAGTTGCTGACGCCCTAAACCCCAAAGGTAATAGGTCTCGGCAATCGTCTCGGGTTTGTAATTCAAACGGCCATCGCCAATAAAAAATCCCATGCCACCTGCGGCAGCGTAAGCACGGTGCGTGCTTGATAAGCCATTCGCCGCCCAAGCCACGCCCAGCTTGTCTTGTGGACGAGTCCACCCTCCGCCAGACAGCACGATACCTGTTGAAATCGATCGATCAATTTCGGTAAAAGAAAAGGTTTCTGTTTTGCCGTCATGCGCTGATACACGAACGAATCCACCCAAATTTTTAGATAGTGTTTGCTCTGCTGCGAGACCAATACCCACTTTGCTTTGCGAGCGGCGTGTGGTGTCGAAATTGGGCGCGACTAGCGTTCCAGCCGATTGATTAAGCGCGTCGGTAAAGTTACCCATGACAGCCACGCTGCGAAAAACAAGCGCGCGCCACTTACCCGTTTGTTCGCCGATGGTGTACGAGCGCTCATATTCAATTTGATCGCCGTAACTTTTGAAAATATTCCAATTCAGTGGCAAACCGTTCGAGTCGCGTGGCGTTAAAAATCGCCCTACTCGCATTGCCCATGTTGGCTGGATGTATTCAAACGCTGCACCCCACGTATACCCTCTTGAATCGGCGGCGTAATCATATGCACCATGCGTGAGGAACGACCAATTTATAAACTGAGTTCGTGCATCGTGGGCATAACTGTTTTGGTCAAAAATATCACTGACTGCTAAATTACCAACAGTTAAGACCATGCGCTGTTTATCACGCGAACCCGCTAATTGATTTTGTCCTGACTCAATCGTTTCACGCTCGGCGTTGACATCACTCAAACCCCATGTTTGCCTAGCGAATACACGTGCGCGGTAAATAGTCAGCTTGTCGCCTGCCGTTTTTTGCAACTCACCGTTTGAGAGACCCGCTAGACCCGTTAATCTCGACAGTGCAATACCTTGGACAGCTTCTGGATTGAAGTACAGCTCGGTACTTTGCACCGCGTTTCCAGCTGCACGAAATCCTAAATAAGCTGTTGCGGTCAATGAATAGCTTTGCTCCCTTGCCCCTGACAAGCTGTTTTGACCCGCATAAGGCGAACGAAATGCCGCTTTGTTTTGTCTAATGAAAGTGGATTGGAAATGCGCATTCCACGTCTCGTCTTGCGCCCATGCGCTTTCGTAAAAGAAACCGATAAAAACAAAGAGATAAGCAGGGAAAAACTTCAACATGCGCACATCATTACAGCTTAGTGCGACAGATTAATGACTCATCTGCGAGACTGCCGTCACAAGCCCCATGCCAACCAAGAGCCAAGCGACTTGTTTCAGTGTGTCGGCAAAGCTCATACGGCGCTGTAATTGCGGAATCAAATCAGCTAGCGCTACGTAAATAAAACTACTGCCAGCCACCACCAAGAAATACGGCAAATAGCCGTTAAGCCTTGCTAGCAAGGCGTATCCAGCCAATCCTCCGATCGCAGTCACCGTGCCTGCCAAGGTCACTTTGATGAAGGCTGTTCGCTTGTTTTTCCCCAGAACGATAAGGTCGCCCATGTGATGTGGCACTTCGTGCGCCAGCACCGCGAGCGCCGCCGCCCAGCCCAACTGCATATTGGCCATAAAGGCAGCAGCAATCACCACACCATCGCCAAAGGCGTGAATGCTGTCACCAAACAAAACTGCCCATGATCCACCATGCGTAGTGTCATGGCTATGATGACTGTGTTCGTGGTGGTGCTCAAGTGCCGCGTGATGTTCATGATGCTCGTGTCCGTGGTGGTAGAGCTCAGCTTTATCTAATAAAAAGAAAAACACCAAGCCCACGAGCAGCGCTGTAAACAAAGCGTGTGGCTCTATGCCTAGCTTTGCAGCCGCTTCAAACGCTTCGGGCAACAAGTTCATAAACGCCGTCGAC
>JANPAY010000420.1:0-4776 GCA_031430155.1 Comamonadaceae bacterium | reverse complement strand
CTTCTGTTACAGCCAAGGCTGGCTACAGCTGCTTACGGGTGGTGACTCCGCCCAGCGCGAGCCTGATCGCATGGCTAAACAAATCAACGCCGAAGTCATTCAAGTCAAGCCTGTGCCCACTATTGCAACGATTCCTGTTGTATCTCAAGCCATTTCACGTCCTGCTGAAACTTGCACCGTCCAGCGCGAACAATGGTTGATTTACATGGGGCCGTATCTCACGCCTGAATTTAATAAAAAGAAGAAAGCTGAGCTCAAACAGCTAGGCATCCCAAGTACCGAGGTCTCTAAACCTGCACTCAAGCTGGGGCTGTCTCTAGGACAGTTCAGCACGGAAGTGTTAGCTAGAGACGAACTCAAACGTCTAGGCAATAAAGGCGTTAAAACGGCCACGGTGATGCTTTGGGCCACGGTGGACGCACCCTGCCAAGCGCTTGACAAGCCTTAATCTACTTGGCTTGGCGCTCGGTCGTCACAATGCGCGCTTGAGCAGATAGCACTTGCGAATCCGATTGCAATTGCCACATCGCGCGACTCCATTGCTTTAAATCAGTCACCGTCAAAATGTAGATGCCCGAGTTCGCAATCAACTCTTTCACTTCCCATTTTTGATACGCCAAGGGCACGCCTGCACCTTGAAAGCGGATCGATATTTCCTTGCTAATCAAGCCTACGTCCTGCGTATCGTGCTGATAGGCAGCACCCACATACGGGCTTTGTGGCGAAATAGCGTCTCCGACATGCCGACGAATGGCATGCCCTGCAACGTGCGCAATGGTTTGTGCATCGGTACTGGTCGCCTCTGTAGGCGCAATTTGCACATTCGACAGCACCGTGATTCGACGCCGCCCCATCTGCACCTCTCCGCCTTGCAATTCACGCGCTTGCAGCTCCTGCAGAGCGTTATGCGGCTTAACGCGAGAACCCATCAATGAGGCATTTTGCGCGCTGCACGCCGTGCAGATCAGTAATGCAGCGACAAGGGAGAGGTATCGCATAAATATCCTTTAGTTTTTTAAATTAACGTCCACGAATGGTCAGCTTTTGACCTGTGGTTGCCGATAAAGTTTGAGCCGGCGAGGCGCAACGATTAATGACTTTCAAAGTCCAAGTGAGTGTGCCTGTTGCCGTTTCGCCGTAAAAAGCGTTGGAGAGCAAACGAATACCGCCTGTTGATGCCGAGGTGTGAGCCGAATCCATATTGAACAAAATAGATTTTGTACCGCCAGGCGATGTGAGTTCGACTTGGTTGCAATAAGGCAAGTAACCACTGCCCACATAAAGCGTGAGCTCGGCTTGCTCGACAGTTGTAAGACCTGAAATACTAAAAGTCTTAGACAGTCCGCCAATCGTGCTAGCAGGGATGGTGGTCGTTCCAACAGCAGCCGTCGCGTTCACTGAAGTGAATGTACCCAAACTGCCTGCTGTGTGTGTGCCCGCAGCGGTGACGGCCGCAGACGCATCCACTAGTCCAAAGCCAAAGTAATTGTGAAAATGAAACCCCGCCGTATTCGTCACCCAGCCTTGCTCCAGCGTAAAACTAGCCCCCCCAAAATAAGAAGTAGTCGTCACCACCGCTTGCGCAGGCTGCACTTTTCTAGCGGTATTCGCCAAAATATGGCGTACATCACGCCAAGTCAGTGTGCTATTGGCTTGCAACATCAGCGCGATCACACCCGTTACCGTAGGCGCTGCCGATGAAGTGCCGTTAAAGGTCGATGTGTAGTTGCAGCTGGTATTGAGCGTGGCCGTACCATCCCCTTTATTCAATAAATTTTTACTGACCGCAGCCGAGCGTACATAACCTGCCGTGCAACCACTTTGATCGGTGGTCACTAGTGCAGGTTTATTGTTGCTCGATGAAGCTGTATAGGTTGCGTTCACAGCCGTGTCATAGCCAAATTCGCCACCAAAACCCGACACCCAAATCGCGCTACCCGCCGTCGAGTACGTACTGCTCTTGCTATCCGCATCCACAGCAGCGACCACCAGCGTGCTGTAGAGCGTGTTATCCATATCTTGATTCACGTTTTGGCACGTCACACCTGACGCACTGCAATACGTATTCGTGCCGATGGTTGTCCCCGATGAATTGGTCATGCCGTAATAGCCATTTCCCGCTGATTTCACCAGCAGCGCACCTTTCCCAGAGCGCAGCGTAATCGTATTGACCGACACGGCATCTTCGGTAGCATCTGGTACAGACAGCGATGCGCTATCGGTACCTGCACTAAAGTTAAAGACGTCAGACGATGCTGCGCCGTAAGTACTATCAGAGCCCATCGAAATCGCGTAATTGGCATAACTTTGATAGCCCGATTGCAAAAAGTTATAACCACGTAAATTAGCTTTAGGGGCAATACCCGAGATACCCACGCTGTTGTTGGCCACACCAGCAATCAAACCCGCCACCGACGTGCCATGATCGCCCGTGGTACTGGAATTTGTCGGGTTGTTGTTTCTTGTAATGAAGTTATATGAGCCGTTGCACACCACGTTATTAGCTAAATCCTCGTGCCTGACTTCCATTCCCGTATCGACCACAGTCACATTGATGTTTTGACCTGAGGTGCTAGACCACGCGCCAGGTAAATTTAAAGAAAAATTGTTGCCTGCGCCAGCGGCAGGCAAGTTGGAAGCAAAGTAATGAGCCGCATCGTTTGCCAGATGCCATTGCCAAATTTTGAGTGGATCGGTCCCTGCCGTTTGCGTCAGCGGATAGCAACCAGAATCGGCAACCACCGAGCTGCTACTGCTCGCGCCACCGCCGCCGCACGCGCAGAGCAATGCGGTCGCCAACAGGACGAGAGCATAAAAAAAGCGACGTGAAAAACTCATGCCGCTCTTTTTATCACTTTTGTATCAATCGCCTCTATTTTTACGCAATCACCCGCACCATCTCAAGGCACTTGTTCGAGTAACCCCACTCGTTGTCGTACCAAGCGACGACCTTCACAAACGTGGTGTCCAGCGCAATGCCAGCATCAGCATCAAACACAGAGGTGCAAGTCTCACCCACAAAATCGGACGCGACCACTTTGTCGGTGGTATAGCCCAGCACACCCTTGAGTGCACCTTCGGACTGCGCTTTCATCTCGGCGCAAATTTCAGCGTAAGTCGCTTCTTTGTTCAGCTCCACGGTCAAATCAACCACCGACACATCGCTCGTTGGCACGCGGAACGACATACCTGTGAGCTTTTTGTTCAGCTCAGGAATCACCACACCAACCGCTTTAGCAGCGCCTGTGGAGGACGGAATGATGTTTTCCAAAATCCCGCGTCCGCCGCGCCAGTCCTTATTGGACGGGCCATCCACGGTTTTTTGCGTGGCAGTAGCGGCATGAACGGTTGTCATCAAACCGCGCTTGATGCCCCACTTGTCATTCAAAACTTTAGCCACGGGTGCGAGGCAATTGGTTGTGCAAGACGCGTTAGAAATAATCGTTTGACCTGCGTAGGTTTTGTGATTCACGCCGTACACAAACATCGGTGTGTCGTCTTTGGATGGAGCAGATAAGAGCACTTTTTTAGCGCCTGCATCCAAATGCTTTTGCGCCGTCACTTTGTCGAGGAACAGGCCAGTCGATTCCAGCACGATATCCGCGCCGACTTCGTTCCACTTCAAGGCGGCTGGATCGCGCTCTTGCGTCAAG
This sequence comes from Comamonadaceae bacterium, assembly GCA_031430155.1. Taxonomy (GTDB): domain Bacteria; phylum Pseudomonadota; class Gammaproteobacteria; order Burkholderiales; family Burkholderiaceae_C; genus JASGCK01. The sequence goes on along the minus strand of JANPAY010000420.1, from coordinate 1,123 downwards.
CGAATTTTTTTGCCGTTCACGATCAGCGTATTGCCATCGACTGCGATGTCGCCCTTAAAGCGGCCATGCACGCTGTCGTAGCGCAGCATGTAGGCCAGGTAATCAGGCTCTAGCAAATCGTTAATCGCAACGACTTCGATATCCGAAAAATTTTGCACAGCCGCGCGAAGTACGTTGCGTCCGATACGGCCAAAGCCATTAATTCCTAATTTGATCGTGCCGAGTTTGATAGTCATGAGTGAAACGTCCTAAAGTTAAAAATAAAATTACAAGGCCTTGACCACGGTCGCCGCCACGTTCTCTGGCGTAAAGCCAAAGTGTTCGAACAACGCAGGCGCTGGCGCAGACTCACCGTAGGTGTCAATGCCGACCACGGCCGCACAGCCGTATTTCCACCAGCCATCGGTCGATCCCATTTCCACCGCAATGCGTGGCAAGCCTTTTGGCAAAACAGCGTTTTTGTAGGCAACGGTTTGCTTGTCAAACGTCGTCGTACTGGGCATGGAGACCACGCGCACAGCAACATTCATGGTCGCGAGCAGCGATTGCGCCTTCAGTGCCAGCTGCACTTCTGAGCCAGTGGCGATGATGACGGCTTGCGCTTTTTTCTTCATGCCCACTTCGCTTGGTTCAGCAAGCACATACGCGCCTTTGCTGATGTCCGCTAGTTCATGTTTTGGCGCATACAAAATGTTTTGACGCGACAAGAGCAGCGCTGTCGGCTTGGTTTTGTTTTGCAGCGCAACCGCCCACGCTACGGCGGTCTCTGCGGTATCGCCTGGACGCCACACGTCCAAGTTGGGAATCAAACGCAGGCTGGCAGCGTGTTCAATTGACTGATGCGTCGGGCCGTCTTCGCCAAGGCCAATGGAGTCGTGCGTAAAGACATGAATCACACGCGCCTTCATCAAAGCTGCCATACGAATCGCATTGCGCGAGTAATCGCTAAACGTGAGGAACGTACCGCCGTAAGGGATGAAGCCGCCGTGCAGCGTGATGCCGTTCATGATGGCCGCCATGCCGAATTCGCGCACGCCATAGTTGATATGACGACCGCCCTGAATCGTCCCATTCGCTTGTTCAGTTTTCACCACATTGCCCGCCAAATCAAAACGCAAATTCG
>JANPAY010000419.1:0-3113 GCA_031430155.1 Comamonadaceae bacterium | reverse complement strand
CATTCAAAACACCATCTTTGATGGAGCCGTCTTTGCCTGCGGGGTCAATCAGTACCTGCGTTTGCCACGTATACGCGGGACCCAGTAAATCCAGCGCTGCCACGCTGGTGACTAGCTTCATCACCGAGGCTGGATTCATGGGCGCGTTTGCACGGTGCGAGATGAGCGGCAGCGCATGGTTAGCGCTTGCATCCACCACATACAGGGAAATCGCGTCTTTGGGAATGCGTGCACGGCTGAGAGCAGCATCAATTTCAGGCGGCAGGTTTTGAGCGCCTGCCCCGAAATTTGCAGCGAGAGCAGACAACGCTAAAAAACAAAGAGGCAGCAGCTTGGATAATGAGAGCATGACAAATTCTAGTTCCCGTACGATCGGCATCGCTGCTGCCGCCATCACTATCTTCATTTGGACCGCCTTTGTCGTCATTGGCAGAGCCTCCGCCAAAATGACGCTCACGCCCTTCGATATGGTTTTTGTCCGCTTGGTTGGCGCAGCTATTGTGCTTTTGCCTTGGGGCTTTTGGATGGTGAGGAGGATGCAAAAAGCGGACGCTGCGGCTGGCAGCTTGTTTGGTTTATCGCCATTGCCGCTTCGCGCGACCGTGACGCTGGGCGTGTTTGGCGGTCTATTTACACCGTTTGCCTATACCGCCTTTACCTATGCACCTGCTGCGCATGGTGCGGTGCTGATGCCCGGGACTTTGCCGCTTTTTACCGCCTTGTTTGCAGCGTTGATTCTGAATGAGCGCTTCACGCGGCAGCGCTCGTTCGGCTTGGCACTGATTGCCTTGGGTGGGCTGCTGGTTGGGGGTGCGAGCTTACTCAAAGCTTTTGAAGGTGGCAATGTGTGGGTGGGCGACGCGCTCTTTTTATGCGCCTCCAGTAGCTGGGCCATGTATTCGGTGCTGGCGCGCAAATATAAAGTTGACCCTGTGCAAGCAACGATTGCTTTCACCGTTTTCACCATACTTGGCTTTGTGCCGCTGTACGGAGTGTTGGCCTACACCAACAGCTTGCCGTTTGGCATGGTGACCCATTTAGCCGAAGCGTCTAGATTGGAGGTCGTGCTGCAAATGCTGATGCAAGGCATTGCTTCGGGCATCGTAGGCAACATTGGTTTTACGCTGATGCTCCAAACCTTTGGCCCCGTCAAAACAACGATGATGACGGCGCTCGTCCCTTCGCTGGCGGCGTTGTCAGCGGTGTTTTTTTTGAGCGAGCCGCTTTATTGGAACTTGATCGCGGGACTGGTTTTGGCTCTGACGGGCGTGATTTTGGGCATTACCTCTAGCGCTAAAAAATGAAACTCCTTGCCTTCGACACCAGCACCGAGGTGATGTCCATTGCTGTGCAAAACGGTGATGAGATTGTTGACTATTCAGGCGCAGGCGGTGCGCAAGCCTCCAGCCGATTGATTCCCGAAATCCAAATTTTGATGGCAAAAGCGGGCTTGGTGCTGCAAGATCTGGATGGCATCGCTTTTGGCGCGGGTCCTGGTGCGTTTACGGGGCTGCGTGCCAGTTGCGCAGTCGCCCAAGGGCTTGGCTTTGGGGTGAACGTGCCGCTTTTGCCAATTAATACGCTGCACGCGGTTGCCGTGCAAATCCATGCGAAAACGGGTGAGCAAACCATCACCGCTGCGCTGGATGCCCGTATGGGCGAGATTTATTGGCAAGTGTTCGACTTCGAGGCGAGTGCTCTCGGCGCACCTGTGGGTGAGCCGCAGCTCTCAAAGGCAGACTCACAAAGCTTTGCGCTAGGCGCCTTGCCCACAGCCCATGCCCTGCTTGGTTTGGCAGCCGATATGCTTGCACAAGGCCAGCAGGTAAGGCCTGCGGACGCGCTACCGCTTTACGTTCGCAACAAAGTGGCGCAAACTACGGCTGAGCGCGAAGCAGCTAAAGCATGACGGAAGCGGCTCAAAAGTTAGTTTTGACGCGCCTTGCGGATGGCATCATCGTTGCTAGCATCGAGATCCTGCGCGGCGTGGACGATGCCGAGATTTTGAATATCGAAACAAGCCCAAGCCACAGACGGCAAGGCCTTGCCCAAAGCTTGCTGCAAGCCGCCTTTGATTGGGCGCGGCAAAACCAGCGGCAAGCCGTCTGGCTAGAGGTTCGTGCGGGTAACGATGCGGCGATCCATCTTTATCGCAAAACGGGCTTTGTGCACATCAACACACGTAAGCGTTATTACTCTGATGGCGAGGACGCGCTTGTGATGAAATACACCCTATGACAACCAACTTGGTTTTAGACCCTAGGCAACGCGCCATGCTGGCAGAAATGGGCGTGCGCGTGTGGCTGCCAAGCGACGCGGTGCCGCGCCCGTCTGCTGCGTCGCTGCCAGAGGCCAAGCTGGATGTGGCTTCCCAGCCTGCTGTGAGCTCCGTGCCAGTACCCGTGCGGCGCGAGCCGCCACTACGTCTCCCTGTGCTCAGCAGCCCGCCCGTTGCCGTGGGTTCTGCGCCCGTTCGGTACGTGATTGGCAATCTGCCTGAAAGCGGCGATTTCGACATTGTCCTTTTGGGCGAGCCTTGCACGGGGGACGCTGAAAAACTGCTCGCCAGCATGGTGCGCACTTTAGGCGCTAAAACCTTTGTGGCGCAGATGGTGGCGCCCGCAAACGAGGTTGAATCACTCGCAGATCAACTGACGAAGCTCTCATCAAAAGTCATCCCAGCGCTTGGGCCGCATAGCGCCAAGGCCTTGCTGGGTGAGGCTTCACAGACCACTCCCTTTGGCAAGCTACGCGGCGTTGCGCACAGCGTGGACGGCCTTCGGAGTAAAACCATCGTCACCTACCACCCACTCCAATTGCTCAGGCAACCGCTGGCCAAAGCGCAAGCGTGGGTCGATTTAAAGTTAGCTATGAAAGTCTCTCGCCATGAAAACTAACCCACAACTATCGGTATTATTTAAACGCTGCGCTGCGTCACTCATCGTTGTGCTGCTGGTCGCAAGCTGCGCAAACGCTACTTTTAATTTCACCGATGTGCCGCGCCCAGAAGGCGCTCAGCCAAATGTCGAGCAGCGCCAAGCCAATTTTGTGAGCGGATTTGGCGAACGACACACCGTTGACGCCGCTAAAGTCTGCGGCGGGGCTGATAAAGT
>JANPAY010000418.1:0-2653 GCA_031430155.1 Comamonadaceae bacterium | reverse complement strand
TGCGCGACGTGGTTGTAGCCCGCGAGGGTGAGCTGCGCTTTCAGCTTGGCTTCCTCTAGCTGCTGCTTGGCCTTGAAGTGAAACGTATAGCCCGCCAAAAAGGACGGCGGCGCAAGGCGATAGAGCGCCGTGGTGGCAGGGATGATGACCACATCAGCTTCGCCATTTTTGATGCGCCACAGTGTGGCGAGGCGCTCCGAAATCAAATCTTGATGCGGCGAGAAGCTGTCGTAGGGCAGGGTCTCCCAATCGGGGAACAATGTGCAGCGCAAATCGGGGGCGAAGAACGGCAGCTCCACCATCAAACGCTGCGCGTCAGCCGCGTCAGCGCAGACGATGGCCGTGATTTTGTGCTCTGCTTTGTCTCGAATCGCTAGTTGTGAGAGCAGTAGCGCATCGCCTGAGCCTGCGGGTTTGGCAAGCGAAAACCGCTGCCCCGCTTTTAGTTTTGGTAAATCCATTCTCTATATTTTAAGTGGCACAATTTTGGTTTAATTTGTCATACAATGATGCGTATTACAAACCTCTAAGGAGTGATTGACGATGTTTACCGCTAGATTTCCACTAGAGCTTGAGATGCAATTGGCACAGCACGCGACTGTGCGGGGCTTAAGCAAAACCGCCGTTGCTATTGAGGCGATGCAAGAGTATTTCAAGAGCAAGCCGTTGAAAAATGCCGTGTCTGACGTTGCCGCTAAATCACTCACACCCGTGGAGCAGTTAGAAGCCATTCAAGCCAAAATTGCAGCGAAATATCCTGACGAGCCCAGTTTTGACTGGCGTGAGGCTAGAGATAACGGTCGGCTCTGATGAGGTCGCCGCCCCAGTTTGTGTTGGATGCCTCTGTGGCGGCAGGCTGGATTGTCCCTGGTCAGGGTACGGATTACAAAAAATCAGTTTTGGATGCTTTGGGCAAAGTTAGCGCGTTGGTGCCAGCTCTGTGGCACTTGGAGATGGCCAATCTTTTGGCAAGGCGGTTGCAATCGAAGCGCTTGCAAGAATTTGAGATTTTGGAGCTTGCCAGCTTTTTATCGAATTTGGCGATTCAAACCGAGGAATTCGACAATACACGTCAAGAACGCATGCGCGGATTTCGAATCGGACAAATTGCCATAGACGCGAGCCACTGGAGCTTGACGAGTTATGACGCACATTATTTGCAGTTGGCGATTCGTTCGGGCCTTCCACTAGCAACAACCGATGAGGCTTTGATTGCCGCTGCCCAGCGCATGGGTGTCAAAATTTTTCAGCCATGAGCGCATCAGAATCCCCTCGCTGCTTCGCTCTGATCCCCTGCGCAGGAGCTGGACTACGTGCAGGCGGCGACACACCCAAGCAATACCAAACGATTGCAGGCAAGCCAATGGTGCTGCACACTTTGGATGCTTTTGCCAAGGTAGATCGCATCGCGCAAACATTTGTCGTCGTCTCGCCAGACGACGTTACTTTTGCAGCGTTTAACGTCGATGCAGAGATCCTTAAATGCGGCGGATTAGCCCGTTCTAACACGGTAAAAAATGGCCTGCAAGCCTTACTGGATAAGGGCTGTAGCAGTACCGATTGGGTACTGGTGCACGATGCAGCGCGGTGTCTCATCACGCCCGAGCAGATCAATCATCTGATCGACGAATGCCGGCATGACGCGGTGGGTGGTCTCTTGGCTTGCCCCATCGCAGATACGCTGAAGTCGTCAGATGAGGGGCGGGTGGATGGCACGGTAGATCGTGCAGGTAAATGGGCGGCGCAAACCCCGCAGATGTTTCGGATAGGTCAGCTAGAGGCCGCACTGGATAAGGCTTCGCAGGCAGGTGTCGCAGTAACCGATGATGCAAGCGCTATGGAAGCCGTCAAGCTGCAGCCCAAGCTAGTCAAGGCTTCCAGCCAAAACTTCAAAGTAACGTATCCCGAGGACTTCGCCTTGGCTGAAGCGATTTTGAACAGTAGAAAGAAATCAAATATGAGCACTCCCACATTCAGAATTGGCGAAGGCTGGGACACGCATCAATTAGTCGAAGGTAGACCACTGGTGCTGGGCGGTGTGACGATTCCGTTCAGCAAAGGCCTGCTCGGACACTCAGACGCAGACGCGCTGTGTCACGCCATTACCGATGCGCTTTTGGGCGCAGCGGCTTTGGGTGACATCGGTAAACACTTCCCCGATACCGACCCACGCTACAAAGGTGCGGACTCCGTAGCGTTACTCAAACACACGGCGGCACTGGTGCGAGAGAGCGGCTGGCAGATTGGCAACGTAGATAGCACCGTCATCGCGCAAGCGCCAAAGCTAGCGCCCTTTATGGATGCCATGCGGAAAAATTTAAGCGAGGCACTGGGGTTGGAGATAGCTCAAGTCAACGTCAAAGCCAAGACCGCCGAGAAGATGGGGCCTGTGGGCGAGGGGCTGGCAATGGAAGCTCGGGCGGTTGCGATGCTCTGTCGCTAATTTAAGCGTACTCGGCAATCAGCGCAGCAGGCGGTATGCCCAGTCCGTGATGCAAGCGGCGAATCATCTGTAGCGTGAGATTGCGTTTTTTGGTGAGCACCTCGTACACACGATTAGGTCGTCCAATCATGGGTTGCAAGTCTTTGGTACTGAGCCCGCCCTGTTCCAATCTAAATTTAATCGCTTCAATAGGGTCGGGCGCGGCAATCG
>JANPAY010000417.1:0-12901 GCA_031430155.1 Comamonadaceae bacterium | reverse complement strand
GTCTGCATCAGCGCGACAACGATCGCTTGATTGGCACGCTGCGCCATTTGCGCGACATTGGCAATTCGGTGCTGGTGGTTGAGCACGACGAGGACATGATCCGCGCCGCTGATCACGTCATCGACATGGGCGTGGGCGCGGGCGTACACGGTGGGCGTGTGGTGGCCGAGGGCACGTGCGCGGATGTGCTGACAGTGAAAGAGTCGCTGACGGGGCAGTACATGAGCGGCGCGCGCGCAATCAAAATCCCTAAGCGCCACAAGTTCGATAAAAAGAAGGTGCTCACCATCAACAACGCCACGGGCAACAACCTAAAAGGCGTGACGGTGGATGTGCCCATTGGACTCTTGACGTGTGTGACAGGCGTGTCGGGTTCGGGTAAATCGACCTTGGTGAATGACACTCTCTACAAAGCCGCCGCGCACAGTATCCACCGGGCACACGACGAGCATGCACCTTGCGAGGGCATCGACGGACTGGATGAATTTGACAAAGTGATTAATGTCGATCAATCCCCGATTGGTCGCACGCCGCGTAGTAACCCCGCCACTTATACGGGACTCTTTACACCGATCCGCGAGTTGATGGTGGAAATGCCCATGGCAAAAGAGCGCGGCTACACCAGCGGACGCTTTAGCTTTAACGTGGCAGCAGGCAGTGGCGGCGGGCGCTGCGAAGCGTGTCAAGGCGACGGTGTGAAACGCGTCGAGATGCACTTCTTGCCCGATGTGTATGTGCCTTGCGATGTGTGCCACGGCAAACGCTACAACCGCGAAACGCTAGAGGTGCAGTTCAAAGGTAAAAACATTGCCGAAATTTTGGACTTGACGGTGGAAGCCGCGTTTGACTTCTTTAAGGCGCAGCCGACACTCGCACGCAAACTGCAGACCTTGCTGGATGTGGGCCTCTCCTACATCAAGCTGGGGCAATCGGCGACCACGCTATCTGGCGGCGAGGCTCAGCGTGTGAAGCTGTCGCTAGAGCTCTCCAAGCGCGACACAGGACGCACGCTCTATATCTTGGACGAGCCGACCACGGGTTTGCATTTTGCGGATATTGATTTGCTGCTCAAAGTACTGCACCAATTGCGCGATGCAGGTAATACGCTGGTTGTGATTGAGCACAACTTGGATGTGATTAAAACGGCCGATTGGGTGATTGATATGGGGTTAGAAGGCGGCGCAGGCGGCGGCACTGTGCTGGGAGTGGGTACGCCAGAAACGATTGCAGCGTTAGACACGAGCTTTACTGGCAAGTATTTAAAAAGGATTCTGAAGTGAAACCCTTCAGCTCCAAAGATTATGTGGCGGCGTTACTTGTCATTGTGATTTGGGGCATCAATTTTGTGGTGATGAAGTACGGTTTGCAAAGCTTCACTCCTTTTCAATTGGGCGCGGCGCGGTATTTTTTTGCAGCGTTTCCGCTCATTTTCTTTATCGCGAAACCTGCGCTGCCATTTAAGTTTGTCGTGCTGTATGGCTTATTTCAGGGCGTTGGGCAATTTGGCTTTGTCTTTACGGCGCTGCATGTCGGGATGACGGCGGCGCTGGCTTCGGTGCTGATGCAAACGCAGGTGTTTTTTACCGCCATCATTGGCTGGGCGGTGATGCGCGAGCGGCTTTCGCGTCAGCAACAAGTCGGACTGGTGCTGGCGGCACTTGCTATTGTTTGCTTCGGGCTGCACTTTACGGATTTAGCGCCCACGGCATTAGCCAGCGTGACAGTGCTTGGGTTTTTGCTATGCCTGTGCGGGGCTAGTTTGTGGGGGGCGTCGAACATCGTGGCGCGAAAAGCACAAGGTGCGAATCCTGATTTCTCGGCGCTGAACTTTGTGGTGTGGACATCCATCATCCCAATCCTGCCGTTTGTGCTTTTGTCCTACGTGTTTGATGCGCCAAGTAGCCGTGCCAACTGGTTCAACCCAAGTCTTGTGTCGGTGATGGCGGCGGCCTTTCTAGGTTTGCTAGGTAGCAGTTTGGCCTATACGCTGTGGACCCAGCTTTTAAAGCGTCACAGCGCTAATCGTGTGGCGCCGTTTAGCCTCGGTGTACCCGTGGTGGGGTTGACGGCGGGCATGTGGCTGCTGGGTGAGCAAGTCAGCCACTGGCAATGGGCGGGGATTGTGTTTGTGATTGCCGCTTTAGGGTTTAGCTTTTTGCCGCGTTCAAAACAGCCGTAGTCTCCAAGGCCGCATTCCGTGCAGCCTGTGCGAAGTCTTCGCCGCTAGAGGCATAAATAATGGCGCGTGACGAATTGACCACTACCAGCCCTTTGCTGGTAAGGCCTGCGCGAATAGTGGCCTTGGCATCGCCGCCTTGTGCGCCTATGCCCGGAATGAGTAGCGGCAGTGTCGGTGCAATTTCGCGTACGCGGGCAATCTCTTGCGGATAAGTGGCACCAACCACTAAGCCGAGTTGTCCGTTGGTGTTCCAAGGCCCTTGTGCAAGGCGAGCCACGTGCTCGTACAAAAGGGGCTGCCCCTCCACACTGGCGAGGCGCTGATTTTGCAAATCGTCGCCGCCCGGGTTGGACGTACGGCATAGCAGGAACGCGCCCTTGCCGTGGTGCTTGAGATAAGGTGACACGGAGTCAAATCCCATAAAAGGCGAGAGCGTGACCGCATCCGCGCCAAAGCGCTCAAAGGCTTCAATAGCGTACTGCTCCGCCGTAGAGCCGATGTCGCCGCGTTTGGCATCCAAAATGATCGGGACGCTCGGCGCGACGCGTTTCATGTGCTCCATGAGGCGCTCTAGTTGCGACTCGGCGCGATACGCCGCAAAATAAGCAATTTGGGGCTTGAAGGCAATCACGGTGTCCGCTGTGGCATCCACAATGGCGGCGCAAAAATTAAAAATTTTGTCGGCACGGCCTTTGAGGTGCGCGGGGAACTTGGTCGGATCAGGGTCTAAGCCGACGCAGAGCAAGGAGTTGTTTTGCGTGTGCGCGGTTTGGAGTTGTTCTAAAAAGGACATGTTGTGATGGGATGCAATCGTTAGGACACCAAAGGGTTGCGTGTTTTAAGCTGGGGAAATTTACCAAAATCTCGATCACATGACCAAAACTCTGTGACGCCATTTTCTATGCAAATGGCGGCGATTCGCGCATCATGCATTTGGCCACCCGATACTTGCGCACGCTGCACCAAGTCGGCGAGAATTTCAAAATGCTTGGCGCCTGTATGCAATAAATGTGCAGTTGGTGACTCTAACCACGATTGAATTTGGTCAAGCGCCTCTTCGCAGCTTGACTTTTGATCAGCAAAGATTTTGTGGTTCGTTACGACAGACAAAAATTCATGCACGCAAGCCACAGGAATGCCCCACGCGCGGCCACTTTCTGCAAGACGGGCTATCTGTGCATAAGCCTGCTCGAACTGTGGCATATCGCCGCGATGTGCATAGATCAGCATATTGGTATCAACTGCAATCATTTGCGCGCACCCTACCAGCCTTGGCCTTGTATGCTGGGCCGCGCGTTAGCTAGGTCGCGTAGTGCATGACCGTCTAAGTGAATCATGGCACCGCCCCGTACGCTTGCGTTGCGCAGCTTGAACGCCGTCTGCGCGGCTTGCTGCCGCTCGCCCAATACTTTGCGCAGTCCTTCTTCGACTAACGCCCGCAGTGTCGTTTTTTGTTTGGACGCCACTTCTTTTGCCATAAAGAAGAGCGCATCTGATAAATCCAGAGTCGTTTTCATATTGCCACCCATATTTTTAAGTATGGGTGTATTGTAATTTAATTTACGCTGCATTTTTATTACGCGCCCTTTAAAGCTCGTCTGTATTGCACGGCCTCGGCAATATGCGCCACGCCCACAGTGTCGCTGCTGGCCAAGTCGGCAATGGTGCGGGCGATTTTCATGACGCGGTGCGTACTGCGTCCTGACCAACCTAGGCGTGTGGCCGTGGTGCTTAAGAATTTAATCGCCGTGGCGTCTAACTGGCATTGAGCATCTATTTCGGCGCTGCCAAGGGCGTGATTGGCTTTGGCTTGGCGCTCTACAGCGCGGTTTCTTGCTTGGCGAACGCGGGTTCGGACTGTCTCGGAAGCCTCACCAGCTGGGGCGTTGACGAGTTCATTACTGGGCATCGCGCCTACTTCAATGTGCAGATCAATGCGATCGAGTAGCGGCCCACTCAGCTTGCCTTGATAGCGCGAGACTTGGTCGGGTGAGCAGCGGCAAGGCTTGACAACCGAGCCCAAATAGCCGCAAGGACAGGGATTCATGGCGGCGACCAGTTGAAACCTTGCGGGGAACTCCGCCCGCTGCGTGGCGCGAACGATGGAGACTTTGCCTGACTCTAGTGGCTCGCGCAGTGCTTCTAGTGCCGAGCGTGGAAATTCAGGGAGTTCGTCTAAAAACAGCACGCCGTTATGGGCGAGCGAGATTTCGCCTGGACGCGGCGGTGCGCCGCCGCCGACCAAAGCAGGTGCGGTGGCGGTGTGATGCGGGCTGCGCGTGGGTCGCTGTCCCCATTGCTGGAGCACGTGTTCGCTAGCCGATGACGAGCCTGCAAAGCCCCCCAGTCCGAGCATGGCGGCGCAATCGAGCGCTTCTTCGGTGTTCATGGGTGGGAGTAGCCCTGCAAAGCGCTGGGCGAGCATGGATTTTCCCGATCCTGGCGTGCCGACCATCAAGACGCTATGGCCGCCCGCTGCCGCAATCTCTAAGGCGCGCTTGGCGCCTAGCTGGCCGCGCACGTCTGACATATCTGGGTAGAGTGGCGCTGTTGCTCGCTTGGCGGGCATGACGCGCTGCCAGCCCTTATTTGGTAAGGCATCTGACGCATCTTTGTCCTGCAAGCTAGGCTGGATATGACCTCCCGCGTCTGTATATGAAAATTCACGAACAACATCCAATAGATGTACGGCACCAAAAACAACCGAACCATCGACTAAAGCTGCTTCTCGCGCACTAGACAAGGGCAGCACCAATTTGGGCGGATTGTCTAATTTTCGCAGGGCAAGGCTCATCGCAAGTGCGCCGCGCACCGAGCGAAGGTCGCCAGCCAGCGAGAGCTCGCCCGCAAAAACGTAGTCCGCCAGTAGATCGCCATTGATTTGCCCGCTGGCTGCCAAAACGCCAAGCGCAATCGCCAAATCAAATCGGCCAGAATCCTTGGGTAAATCCGCAGGCGCAAGATTGACCGTGATGCGCTTGTTATTGGGGAAATCCAACCCAGAGTTTTGAATCGCGCAGCGCACGCGTTCGCGCGCTTCTTTGACTTCGGTTTCGGCAAGACCTACCAGCGTAAAGCTGGGCAAGCCATTCGCCAGATGCACCTCGACGGTGACTGAGGGCGCTTCAAGCGCCAAGAGCGCCCTACTTTGGACAACTGAAAATCCGGACATAAATATAACTCCTTGTTTTGGTGCATGAGAATACATCGAAATACAAATTAACTGATTTAATGTACAGTATTTCAAAGAAGACTGCAAATTTATTTCTGGCATATAAATTGCAAGTATTGTTGAGTCAATAACTTTAAACAAGGAACTACTATGTCTTTTAAACTAACGTCAATTGCAGTTGCAGCTCTGTTGGCTGTCAATATGGCTATGGCGCAAACAGCTGCACCAAAAGCACCGGAACCAGTAAAAGCTCCAGAACCAAATTACACGGTCTCATACAACCTAGGCGTCATTAGTGACTATCGTTATCGCGGCATGTCACAAAGCCGCCTACAGCCTGCATTGCAAGGTGGTATCGACTACGCCCATAAAAACGGCTTTTACTTGGGTACTTGGGCATCGACAATCAAGTGGATTAAAGATACGGGACAAGCTCAGACACCGATAGTCGATGTGGGATCAAGCGCTTTAGAAGTCGACGTATATGGCGGTTATAAATTTGAAGCTGCAAAAGATGTGACGTTTGATTTTGGTGCACTCCAGTATTGGTATCCAGGTAATAAGCTGATAAATGTGACTGGATCGTCAAATGCCAACACACTCGAGTTTTATGGCGCAGTGACCTTGGGTGTTGTCACCGCCAAGTATTCGCGCTCACAAGGTAATTTGTTTGGCACGGGTCTGGTTACAGGCACAACCAGCACAAAAGGCAGTGGCTACGTTGACTTGTCCGCGACATTTGATTTAAGCAATGGTTATTCACTTGTGCCGCACGTTGGCGCTCAGAGGGTTGCAAACACGCCAAACTCTTCTTACACCGATTACTCTTTGACGCTCAATAAAGACATCAATGGTCTTGTGCTTAGCGGTGCGGTAGTCGGTACTCGCACAAAAAATAATGGCGCTTATGTTTCGACTGCACCAGACGGTAAGAACTTGGGTAAGGGCGCTTTCGTCGTGTCACTTAAGAAGAACTTTTAATTTAATATCGACGTTGTTATCAACAACCATCTGCAAGGAGCATTTATGAAACTAGTTACTGCCATCATCAAACCTTTCAAACTTGACGAAGTGCGCGAAGCGCTCTCCGCTATGGGCGTGCAAGGTATTACCGTGACAGAGGTCAAAGGCTTCGGCCGTCAAAAAGGTCATACCGAGCTGTATCGCGGCGCAGAGTATGTGGTTGACTTTTTGCCAAAAGTCAAGCTCGAAGCCGCTGTGGATGACGCCATTGTTGAGCGTGTGATTGAAGCCATCGAAGGCGCTGCACGCACAGGAAAAATCGGCGACGGCAAGATTTTTGTTTACAACCTCGAGCAAGTCGTCCGTATCCGTACAGGCGAAACAGGCGTTGAAGCGCTTTAAACCTCATTCAGAAAAGGAATCTCAAATCATGAAAAAATTTCTCACCTCGCTAGCGGTGAGCGGGATGGCTGTAGCCCTCGCTCTCGTTATGGTCAGTGCCAATGCGCAAACCGCTGCACCTGCGGCGGCCCCAGCAGCTGCGGCAGTTGATGCGCCCAAAGCGGCAGAAGCTGCGCCAGCGGCGGTTGCTGCAGTGGCAGTTCCTGCTGCCGCATCAGCGGCACCAGCCTTAGTGCCTAACAAAGGCGATACGGCTTGGATGACTGTTGCAACCTTGCTGGTCATCTTGATGGCCGTACCTGGCTTGGCGCTGTTCTACGGCGGTCTTGTACGCAGCAAAAACATGCTCAGCGTTTTGATGCAAGTCTTTGTTGTCTTTTCGCTTGTGCTTGTTTTATGGGCACTGTATGGCTATTCGGTGGCGTTTACAGGTGGCGGCTCTTTCTTCGGCGGCTTTGATAAGTTGTTCTTAAAAGGGATCACGGTTGACTCCGTTGCGGCAACCTTCAGCAAGGGTGTTGTCATTCCTGAGTTGACTTTCGTTGCGTTCCAAGCCACCTTTGCTGCTATTACGGCTTGCTTAATTGTTGGCTCTTTTGCTGAGCGTGCCAAGTTCTCTGCTGTCCTTGCTTTCGTGGTGCTGTGGTTCACTTTTAGCTACTTGCCAATTGCCCATATGGTTTGGTACTGGGATGGCCCAGACGCGATCAAAGATGCGGCTTCGCTGGATGTGGTGACTAAAGCAGCTGGATGGTTGTTTGCTAAAGGTGCGCTCGATTTTGCAGGTGGCACGGTGGTTCACATCAATGCGGGTATTGCTGGCTTGGTGGGTGCTTATGTGATTGGCAAGCGTATTGGCTACGGAAAAGAAGCGATGGCACCTCATAGCCTGACCTTGACGATGGTTGGCGCGTCACTTTTGTGGGTGGGTTGGTTCGGCTTCAATGCGGGCTCTGCACTAGAAGCGAATGGCACTGCGGCTTTGGCCTTTGTGAACACACTTTTTGCAACTGCAGCCGCTTGCTTGGCTTGGTGCGCAGCAGAAGCGCTCACCAAAGGTAAGGCGTCGATGCTTGGTGCGGCCTCTGGTGCTGTTGCCGGCCTAGTTGCGATTACGCCTGCTGCTGGTTTTGTGGGTGTTGGTGGTGCGCTGGCGATTGGCTTGCTCGCTGGTGTGATTTGCCTTTGGGGCGTGACGGGTCTGAAGCGTATTTTGGGCGCCGATGACTCACTCGACGTTTTTGGTGTCCACGGTGTTGGTGGTATCTTGGGTGCACTCTTGACAGGTGTGTTTACTGCCCCAAGCCTTGGCGGTACAGGCATCTATGACTATGTGGCTAACAAAGTTGCTGCGGACTACTCGATCGTTGATCAAGTCATCATCCAAGCAACGGCTGTTGGCACAACATTAGTGTGGTCTGGTGTCGTCGCTTTCATCTCCTACAAACTAGTTGATATGGTGATTGGTTTGCGCGTTTCGGAAGAAGAAGAACGCGAAGGTCTCGATATTTCCTCGCACGGCGAGACGGCCTATCACGGATAAAAATTTTGAGTCTCCGTGACGTTTGAAAGACGTTACTTAACACCCGCCCTTGGTAACTTGGGCGGGTTTTTTATTTGTTTAATTGCTTCTCTTTGAGTAGCACCCGAACGCAATCACGCAAATGCTGCTCCCCCAAATAACGAATGGCGCTGTAGCTGATGATCGCCGAGAGTGCCTGCCCAGCAAGCGGGACAAATTTGACGGCTTGTTGCGCCGTCAGCCTGACGCCGATGGTTTTGGCGGCACGCAGCAATAAATCCTTGGTAATAAACTTCCCAATCAGCATCGTGCCCACTACAGCCACGGCTTGCTGAATGCGCTCGCGCCTACTAGGGTCTAGCACGGCCATTTGATGCTCGGCCAGTCCAAACTCGGCATTTATTTTTGGGATAAGGTTGTTCAGCAGCGCCGCGTCCACTACCCAGTCGAGTCCTGGTAAGGGAATCGCGCCTGCCGCTCCCGACATCAGCGCACGACGAATCAGCATTCGCTTGGATCGCTGCACCGCCGAGGTGAGAGCTGCATCGCCAGCAGCAAGCTGGAGAGCCGTCAGTTGCTTGGCCAATTATTGACTCGTAGGCATCGCAAACTCTGCGCCTTTGGCAATCGAGTCAGGCCAGCGCTGCATGATGGATTTTTGCTTGGTATAAAAGCGGACACCTTCTTCGCCATAAGCGTGCATATCGCCAAAGAGTGAGCGCTTCCAGCCGCCAAAGCCGTGCCACGACATGGGCACAGGAATCGGTACATTGATGCCCACCATACCCACTTGTATGCGACGACCGAACTCACGCGCTGCGCCACCATCCCTTGTGAAGATAGAGACGCCGTTGCCAAACTCGTGGTCGTTAATGATTTGCACGGCAGTCGTAAAGTCAGCCACACGTACGCAGGACAGCACAGGACCAAAGATTTCTTCTTTATAGATGCGCATGTCGGTTGTCACGTGATCAAACAGCGTGCCGCCCATCCAATAACCTTGCTCACAGCCCGCACCAGCTGATGAGCCCGAGAAGCCACGCCCATCAACTAAAAGCTTTGCCCCTTCCTGAGCGCCCACCTCGATATAGCCCGTAATACGGTCGTGAGCAGCCTGCGTCACGATGGGTCCCATTTCAGCGGCGAGATTTGTGCCATTCAAAACTTTGAGTGCACGGGTGCGTTCGATCAACTTTGGCATTATTTTGTCGCCCACATCACCCACTAAAACAGCGACTGAAATCGCCATACAGCGCTCGCCTGCCGATCCGTAAGCCGCGCCTATCAAGGCATCCACGGCTTGATCTAAATCCGCATCAGGCATCACGACCATGTGATTTTTTGCGCCGCCCAGCGCTTGCACGCGTTTACCGTGATGCGCGCCCGTCTCGTAGATGTAATTGGCAATCGGCGTACTACCCACGAATGAAACCGCCTTCACGTCAGGATGGACGAGCAGTGCATCCACTGCTTCTTTATCACCTTGCACCACATTCAAAACACCATCCGGCAAACCAGCTTGTTTCAGCAGCTCCGCCATAAATAACGACGGACTTGGGTCAAGCGGGCTGGGCTTCAAAATAAAGGTATTGCCTGCGGCAATCGCTACGGGAAACATCCACATCGGTACCATCACAGGGAAGTTAAATGGTGTGATGCCCGCGACCACGCCAAGCGGCTGGCGCATCGTCCAGTTATCGATGCCTGTGCCGACTTGCTCGGTGTAGTCGCCCTTGAGTAGCTGCGGAATGCCCGTGGCGAATTCCACAATCTCGATGCCGCGCGTGACTTCGCCTTGTGCATCGGTAAACACTTTGCCGTGCTCGGCGGTAATCATGTGCGCGAGCTTGTCGCGGTTCAGGTTTAGCAGCTCCAAATACTTGAACATGATGCGTGCACGTTTGAGCGGCGCTGCGTCTGACCACGAAGGGAAAGCCGCCTGGGCTGATGCCACAGCAGCGTTCACATCTGCGGTGCTGGCCAGCGATACTTTTCCTGTGACTGCGCCCGTGGCAGGATTGGTCACGTTTTGTGTGCGAGTGGATGTACCTGCAAAAGGCTTGTTAGTGACGTAATGTTGAATGCTTGTTGTCATGTTATTTAATCGTACAAAGGACGATTGTTTGAGTCAAGGAGCTGTAATTGTCACCTTGTCAGGCTAAGCCAGTTTGACACGGGTACACAAGGGTGACTAGACACGTGATTGTCATAATTGAAAACTAGCATGTTAGTTTTAAAGTCAAAACTTATGCAGCCACCCTCTCAGATGCGCCGGCGCGATGTGCTCAAAAAACTCTCACTTATAGCAAGCAGCATTGGTTTGCCATTTATGCCGACGACACACGGCCTCGCACAGTCCAATCGCAGCGCCAATGGCGGTGGAGCACCGGTTTGGGACATTGTGCAAATCGTCGACACATCCACGCTACAGCAGGATGTGTCAAAAGACTTTCTTATTGGGGCACGCGCCGCTTGGCAAAGCATCAATCAAAGGGGCGGTTTGCACGGACAGCCCGTGCGGCATGTGGTTTTGGAAGTGGATGGATCAGAGGGCAGTGCGCGTAAAGCATTTATAGCGGCTCAGAGTAGTGGTTCTTGTCTTGCCATTTCAGGCACAACGGGGGACAGTACAGCGCAACTCATCACTCAGTGGTTGCAGGATGAGGCGAGTCAATTGGCGCATGTGGCACCCTGGCTACAAAACTCCGAGCGCGTGGTAGGGCATAAAACCTTTGCTATTTGCGCCGACCGTCAAACGCAAATCTCCCATGCGGCCGCATACTGGGCAGGCTTTGGTATCAAAGAGTTTGGCGTAATTTACGCATCCATTCAGGAGCAGACGGCGCACAGACAAGAGATAGAGCGTATAGGCAAAGAGCTCAAAATTAAAATCGCGCACACGCCAGTTCAGGGCGACCTGCAAAACCTAGGCCAGACTTTAGCGCCAAGTGCCCCCAGCGTGCAGATTTTTATTGGTGGAACCCCCGAGCTTATTGCTTTGGTACAGGGACTTGAGAGCCAAAAGCGCTCATGCTTCGTCATGGGCTTATCTGATATCAATCTGCAAACCATCCAACAATTGAATATCGCAAAACAAACGACCATTATTGTTGCGCAATCTGTACCTGTGATAACCAGTCCGTTGCCCATCGTACAAGCCTACCGTGCAGCCATGGCGCGATTTTTTGATGAGCCACCAACGCCGCTAAGTTTGACTGGCTTTATTGGCGCTCGTTACACCTACGAAGTACTCAGCCGGGTGAGCCGCCCTTTGAGTCGCCTAGCCGCGTTCAATGCTTTTTCACAGCGCGAGCCTATTGATTTAGGAGGCTACAAAATTAACTACCGTGGGACAGGGCGAGGTAGCCAATACGTCACGCTGAGCATGCTGGGGCAAGTAGGAAAAACTATCGGATAGCGAACCTACCGCCCACCTGTAACGTCAATTGTCGTCCCAGTCACATAACTTGCTGCATCAGACAATAACCACAAGATAGCGCTGGCCACTTCGTCAGCCGAACCTCCGCGCTGCATGGGTACTAGCGGCGCTAGCTGAGCTACTCGGTTTGGTAGACCACCGCTGGCATGGATGTCGGTGTCAATGATGCCTGGTCGCACACCATTGACGCGAATGCCCTCGGCCGCTACTTCCTTTGCTAAACCCATCGTGAAAGTATCAATCGCGCCCTTGCTGGCTGCGTAATCGAGATATTGACCGGGTGAACCTAGCTTTGCGGCCGCGCTGGATAAGTTCACAATCGCGCCGCCTGTGCCGCCATGCCGTGTGCTCATGCGCTTGATAGCTTCGCGGGCGCAGATGAAAGAGCCAATGACGTTGATGTCAAACATGCGCTTCCAGCGTGCCACACTCATTTCATCCAATCGCGCGGTCATGTCCACTACGCCTGCGTTGTTGACGAGCGCATCTAGGCGGCCAAATTTTGCGTCTATGGCGGCAAACATCGCTAACACCTGCGCTTCATCAGCCACATCGGCTTGCAAGCCAAGCGCCGTGCCGCTTGCCAAGGTGATGGTCTGGCAAAGCTTATCGGATGCGGCCTGTGAGGCGGTGTAGTTCACGACGACCGCATAGCCTGCCTTGGCAAGCTGCACGCAAGTCGCTGCACCAATGCCGCGGCTACCGCCCGTGACAAGCGCGACTTTTTGGGATGATGGAGTCTTCATAATGGCAATTTTTAAGGATGTTTGTGATGTCGCAAAAAACAATTGATTATTACCTTGCCCCTCAATCGCCGTGGACCTATCTTGGGCATGCGCGACTGGTAGCCATGGCCAAAAAGCACGGTGCAAAAATCAGCATCAAACCCATGGACTTGGGCAAGATATTTCCTCTCTCGGGTGGGTTGCCATTGCCTAAACGTGCACCGCAGCGCCAAGCCTATCGGCTGGTGGAGCTGGCGCGTTTTCGTGACCACTTGCAAATGCCACTGCACGTGCAGCCGGCGTTCTTTCCAGTAGCGGGCGACCCTGCTGCTCGCGTCATCATCGCCGTGCGCGAAGCCGATGGACAAGAAGCTGCCACGGCGTTTGCGGGCAAAGTTCTTGCGGGTGTGTGGGCAGACGAGCGCAACATTGCGGACGTGGATACGCTCAAACTCATGCTGACCGAATGCGGATTGCCCACATCGCGCTTTGAGGAGTC
>JANPAY010000416.1:0-2093 GCA_031430155.1 Comamonadaceae bacterium | reverse complement strand
CGCGATCCCCATCCCCATGTACCAAGATGCGAACTCCGCTGAGTACGTCTTTCCAGTCAATAACGCCGAGGTGAAGTTCGCCTTTGCCGAAGACCAAGAGCAAGTCGATAAGTTGGTGGATATTCGCGAGAAGTGCCCAGGGATGCTTGCCACGATTTATTTTGATGACCCACGCGGTCTGCGCAACTATGCGGCTAGCGGTGTGTCGTCCTTAGATGATTTGATTGCACAGGGCAAAACGTTAGCGGCTGCCAATCCAAATTTCTTTAAAAACGAAGTTGCTGCCTGCAAACCGGACGATGTTGCCGCCATGTTCTTTACCAGTGGCACAACGGGCAATCCTAAAGGCGTGGTGCATACGCACGGCACGCTGCTCGACCGTGCAGATGCAGGCAAAGAATTTGACAAGCTCACCGAGACTGAGGAAGTCCTCGCTTACTTGCCACCCGCATGGATTGGACAAAACATCTTCTCATATGCGCAGTGGCTATGCTGCGGTTACATTGTCAATTGCCCCGAGGCGGCAGAAACCGTATCCATTGACCTCAAAGAAATCGGCCCGACTTATTACTTCGCACCGCCCCGTGTGTTTGAAGGCTTGCTGACTAGCGTCATGATTCGCATGGAAGATGCGTCCTCGCTCAAACGTAATTTGTTTCACAAGTTCATGGATGTTGCCAAGCGAGTCGGCCCTGCGCTGACGGATGGCAATAAATCTGTGGGTCTCACTGATCGCCTTTCGTATGCGCTGGGCAACCTCTTGGTTTACGGCCCACTACGCAACAACCTGGGCATGAGTCGTGTCCGCGTGGCATACACCGCTGGCGAAGCGATTGGCCCTGATTTATTTACGTTTTACCGAAGCATCGGCGTGAATTTAAAACAGCTTTATGGCTCAACCGAGACCGCCGTGTTTGTTTGCTTGCAGCCCGATAACGCCGCAAAAGCCGATACCGTAGGCGTGCCTTGCAAGGGCGTAGAGATCAAAATTGCTAGCAATGGCGAAGTCATGGTGAAGTCCAAAGGTTTGCTCAAGGAATACTACAAAAATCCAGAGGCCACAGCCGAAGTGTTAACGGCTGACGGTTGGTATCACACTAGTGATGCAGGGTTTTTAGATGCTGACGGCCACCTCAAAATTATCGACCGTGTCAAAGACGTAGGACGTATTGTGGGCGGGGCTAAAGATGGCTCGATGTTCGCACCTAAGTACGTGGAGAACAAGCTCAAGTTTTTCCCCTTCATTAAGGAGGTCGTGGCTTACGGCGACGGGCGAGATCGCGTTTGCGTCATGCTGAACATCGACTTTGATGCTGTGGGCAATTGGGCAGAGCGTAAAAATCTTCCGTATGCTGGTTACACGGACTTAGCGCAAAAGCCCGAGGTCTACGCCATGATTCAAGACTGCGTGAATCAGGTGAACGTTGATCTGTCAAAAGATGACATGCTGTCGGGTTCGCAAATTAGTCGTTTCCTTGTTTTGCACAAAGAACTTGATGCGGACGACGGTGAACTCACACGCACCAACAAAGTGCGCCGCGGCTACATCGCTGAAAAATATCAACCACTGGTCGATGCTCTGTATGGTGGCAAGCACGAGCAATTCATTGAAACGGCAGTCAAGTTTGAGGATGGGCGCACAGGCTCAGTGAGCGCCACGCTCAAGATCATGGACGCAACCACACTATGAGCACGACTAAAAAAATTGGTGACGTCATCCTTGATGTCCAAAATATCTCCCTGGCTTTTGGCGGCGTCAAGGCGCTGACCGACATTAGCTTTGACGTGCGCGAGCACGAAGTCCGCGCCATCATTGGCCCGAACGGCGCGGGCAAAAGCTCAATGCTGAACTGCATCAATGGCGTCTACACACCGCAGCATGGCACGATTACTTTTCGCGGTCAAACCTTTGGCCACATGAACTCGCGCCAAGTTGCAGAGATGGGTGTGGCGCGCACCTTCCAAAACTTGGCGCTCTTCAAAGGCATGAGCGTTTTGGACAACATGATGGCGGGGCGCAACCTGCACATTAAGAGCAATATTTTTGCGCAAGCCTTCCGTAATCCGTTTGGGATTTTTGGACTCGGTAATGC
>JANPAY010000415.1:0-3091 GCA_031430155.1 Comamonadaceae bacterium | reverse complement strand
TTTGAAAAGAACAATTAAAACCCCTTTAAAAATTCTTTGGACATCAAAGGAAAAGCCGTTGGCACGCGGATTGATTGCACTGACAAATCCACATCCAGCATTGGCCAATAGAGATGATCGGGCGTTGGGCGCTCAATTGACGTGATTTGCTCCATCGTGGCTTTTTTGAACCACGGAAAATCAGCGTAGGGCACGTGCAGTTCTTCATCTTCTAGCAATAGCCAGAAGCCTTTGTTTGAAGCCATGGAGACTTCAATTTCCGAAGTGGGTATTCCAAGCATTGACAATTTCCTTTTGATGTTGAGTCACTAAAGCCTCTACGCTGCTCAGCTGTCGAGACGATAAACCTTGGTTCATCGCCATTTCGATTTTAGGTTGCATCCAAAATTTGCACTCTCCGTCGGTATGTGACACGTGAACGTGCATCCGCGGCTCTTCGCGTGAAAAGAAAAAGAATCGGAATGAGCCTTCGCGAAAGATGGTGGGTGACATGGGCAAAATCATAACAGGCAGGGCAAGCCTTGAGCTATGAAATAAAATCAGAGGATGACTAAACCATCCTTCTCAGTTTCCGATATTCGCCAATCATTTCTTGATTTTTATGCAGAGCGTGGCCACACCGTTGTGGCTTCATCGCCTTTAGTTCCGGGCAATGACCCGACGCTGATGTTTACCAACAGCGGCATGGTGCAATTTAAGGATGTGTTCCTTGGGACGGACAAGCGCTCCTATGTCCGCGCGGCCTCTGTTCAAGCGTGTTTGCGGGCAGGTGGCAAACACAACGACTTAGAGAATGTGGGCTACACGGCGCGGCACCACACGTTTTTTGAGATGCTCGGCAACTGGAGTTTTGGCGATTACTTCAAGCGTGATTCACTGGTTTGGGGTTGGGAGCTGCTCACCAAGGTGTACAAACTGCCGCCCGAACGCTTACTTGCCACGGTCTATATTGACGATGACGAGGCTTACGATATTTGGCACAACGAGATTGGCCTCCCCGCAGACCGCATCGTGCGTATTGGCGACAACAAAGGTGGCAAGTACAAATCTGATAATTTTTGGATGATGGCGGATACGGGGCCTTGTGGTCCATGTTCTGAGATTTTTTACGATCACGGACCGCACATTCCAGGTGGCCCGCCAGGTTCACCCGAGGAAGACGGTGACCGCTTTATCGAGATTTGGAATCACGTGTTCATGCAGTTTGATATGCAGGCGGATGGCTCCCTTAACAAACTGCCTGCGCCTTGCGTGGATACGGGTATGGGGCTAGAGCGCTTGTCGGCGATCTTGCAGCACGTGCATAGTAATTACGAAATTGATATTTTTGATGCGCTTATTAAAGCCGCTGGACGTGAGACGGGTGTTACAGACCTCGACAACAAATCGCTACGAGTGATTGCCGATCACATCCGCGCCTGTTCGTTCCTCGTGGTGGACGGCGTGAACCCGAGCAATGAAGGGCGCGGTTATGTGCAGCGCCGTATCGTGCGCCGCGCGATTCGCCATGGTTACAAGCTCGGCAAGAAGTCGCCGTTTTTTCACAAGCTAGTCAAAGATTTGGTGCAACAAATGGGCGCGGCGTATCCGAATCTTGCCGCGAACGAAGCGCGTATTACGGCGGTGCTAAAAGCCGAGGAAGAGCGCTTCTTTGAGACGCTTGAGATTGGCATGAAAATTTTGGATGATGCGCTGCAAGGTAGTGCTACTGTGCTCTCTGGCGATGTCGCCTTCAAACTGCACGATACCTATGGCTTCCCGCTCGACCTGTCAGCAGATGTTTGCCGAGAACGGGATGTGACGGTGGATACTGCTGGGTTTGACGCTGCGATGGCGAAGCAAAAAGATCAAGCTCGCGCCGCAGGCAAATTCAAAATGGACAAGGCGCTGGAGTACAGCGGCGCGGGCAATGAATTTGTGGGCTATGAGCGATTAGAGCAAGCCGCTAAGGTGGTGGCGCTCTATGCTGATGGTGTGGCTGTTCAGTCGCTTGCAAATGGACAAAACGGCGTGGTCGTTTTGGATGCCACGCCTTTCTACGCCGAGTCTGGTGGGCAGGTGGGTGATAGTGGCGTGATCGCTGGCAGCGGCGCATCGTTTACCGTTTCCGACACACAAAAGATCAAAGCTGATGTGTTTGCACATCATGGTGTGCTTGCTAGCGGCTCTCTCAAAGTGGGCGATGCTGTGCAGGCCAATGTGGATATGGCTTTGCGGGCATCGACCGTGCGCAATCACAGTGCGACGCACTTGATGCACAAGGCTCTGCGCGAAGTGCTGGGCGATCATGTGCAGCAAAAAGGTTCGCTGGTCAACGCTGACCGTACGCGCTTTGACTTTGCGCACAACGCGCCTGTCACCTCTGCTGAAATCACGGCGATTGAAGGATTAGTGAACGCGGAAATTTTGGCTAATGCGGCTGCATCAGCCCGCGTGATGGAAATTGAAGCCGCTAAAGCCACAGGTGCCATGATGCTGTTTGGCGAGAAATATGGTGACACCGTTCGCGTGTTGGAGATTGGCTCGTCCAAAGAGCTCTGCGGCGGCACACATGTGCAGCGCACGGGCGACATTGGCCTGTTCAAAATTGTGGGCGAGAGCGGCATTGCCTCGGGTGTGCGCCGCATTGAAGCGGTGACGGGCATGAACGCTTTGCATTATTTGCAGTCGCTAGAGAATACCGTGGATGCGGCGGCGCAGTCACTCAAAACCAATCCTGCTGAACTTGGCTCTAGGCTTGAGATGATGCAGTTGCAAATGAAGACGCTAGAGAAAGAAGTCTCTAGCCTCAAGGGCAAGCTGGCATCGGGTCAAACAGGGGATTTGATTGCCAAGGCTGTCGATGTAAACGGTGTGAAATTATTGGTCGCCGAGCTGGAAGGCCTTGATTCCAAAGGCTTGCAGGGCATGATCGCACTTTAGAAAGACAAGCTCAAGTCTGGCGTTGTGGTGTTGGCAGCCGTGGATGCAGGCAAGGTGCAACTGGCTGTTGGCGTGACTTCTGACGTGACCACCAAAGTCAAAGCGGGTGAGTTGGTGAACTTTGTCGCCGGTCAAGTGGGTGGCAAAGGCGGCGGCAAGCCTGATTTGG
>JANPAY010000414.1:0-4473 GCA_031430155.1 Comamonadaceae bacterium | reverse complement strand
CTTGAGGGGTATTCGGCATGGATAACGGGAATGCGAGCAGAGCAATCTGCCGCACGTGCTGACGTTCATGCTGTAGATACTTCTGATGCGAGTCGTACCAAGTACAACCCACTCGTTGATTGGACTTGGGGCGATGTACTGCATTACATCATTGAGAACAACGTGCCCTACAACGCACTACATGACAAGTTCTATCCGAGTATTGGTTGCGAGCCCTGCACCCGCTCCGTGAGCCTTGGTGAGGACTTTAGAGCGGGGCGCTGGTGGTGGGAAAGTAAAGAGGGCGAGAGCGCCAAAGAGTGCGGCTTGCACGTTCGCTCATGATTGGTGTGATGATATGAAGCTTCGCCATTTTGATCTAGAAGATGCGGCTCCACTCGCGGCTCACACGCAGGCAGGATTGCCGCCCTTAGAGCATGAAATCACGCATTTGAATAAAAGCAGTCTCCTAAAAGGAGTGGCTTTTGTGATCGCACTCAGCATGACCTTACTGGTCATCTACTTGTTCTATCGAATCTTTTTTCAAGCGCAAGATGTCAGCGGTTGGCAATTAATTTCACGAACATTGCATGACCCTATGTTCTGGTCTGCCGTACTGGTTGGTTTAATAGCGCAAACGGTAGACGGTGCACTTGGCATGGCTTACGGCTTGACATGCTCCAGTTTTTTAATGGCAACAGGTGCCTCGCCAGCACTTGCTAGCGGCGCTACTCACCTAGCAGAAGTTTTTACAACTGGCGCATCCGGCATCTCGCATATCAAACTAGGTAATGTCAATAAAAAACTATTTTTAAGCCTACTCATTCCTGGCATTTTGGGCGCGTTGCTTGGAACTTACCTTTTGACGAGCATCGATGGCAAAGTTCTTAAGCCCTACATCACCGCCTACTTGTTGCTGATGGGTGTTTATATTTTGACTAAAGCCTTTCGAACATTTCGACCGAAGGCTGTCATTGAAGCTAAAAAAATAGCACCTTTAGCGTTATTAGGCGGGTTTGTAGATACGACAGGCGGTGGCGGGTGGGGACCTGTGGTTACGACTTCGCTAGTAGGTGCCGGGCACAACCCGCGCAGCACCATTGGCTCTGTCAATCTAGCGGAGTTCTTTTTAACTATTGTGACGGCCGCTGCATTTTTTACTTTACTTGACGAAACAGTTTGGGTACTAGTTGCTGGCATCGTGGTTGGGGGACTTTTTGCCGCACCATTTGCTGCTTATGCCACTAAATATTTCTCAACAAAAACACTGCTGGTACTAGTAGGCTTGCTGATTAGCTGCGTCAGCCTATTTAATTTTTCGAAGATTTTTGCTTAACGCTTCTTACCTTATTTATGACAGAACACCATTTACAAACAGCACTTAATAGCTCTCACCTAGACGCACTAGAAGAAGAAACTATCTTCATCCTGCGCGAAGTGGCTGCTGTGTTTGAGCGTCCCACGCTACTCTTCTCTGGCGGCAAAGACTCGCTTGTGCTGCTCAAGTGCGCAGAAAAAGCCTTTGGTTCCAAATCTAGCGGTGGCGGATTGCCGTATCCACTGCTCATGATTGACACGGGTCACAATTACAAAGAAGTGACGGATTTTCGCGATTCACGCGCGGCAGAGTTGGGTGCAAAACTCATCGTACGCAACGTCGAAGACTCGATGGCGCGTGGCACGGTACGTCTTCGCACACCTGACGAGCCGCGCAACGCGCATCAATCGGTGACGCTACTCGAAGCGATTGACGAGTTTCGTTTTGACGCCTTGATCGGCGGTGCGCGGCGCGACGAAGAGAAGGCGCGTGCCAAGGAGCGCATCTTTAGTCACCGTGACAGCTTTGGTCAGTGGCAACCTAAAAACCAACGCCCCGAGCTGTGGAATTTGTTCAATACGCGTCACGCGCCTGACGAGCATTTCCGTGTGTTCCCCATTTCCAATTGGACCGAGCTCGACATCTGGCAATACATTGATCGCGAAAACATCGCACTGCCCAGCATTTACTACACACATAAGCGAGAAGTCGTTGTCCGCAGAAGCGGCGGTGGCGCAAATGACCTCGGCAGCGCACTGCTGGTGCCCGTAACACCACTCACACCGCCGCGTGCTGGCGAAGAAGTTGTCACAAAAAATGTGCGCTTTAGAACCGTCGGCGACATCACCTGTACTGCACCCGTGGAGAGCTTGGCCGCAACCGCAGCCGACATTGTGATTGAGACGATTGCCGCAGACATTAGCGAGCGCGGCGCGACGCGCATGGACGATCAGACTTCGGATGCTTCGATGGAAAAACGTAAAAAAGAGGGGTACTTCTGATGGCTGCAACTACAGAACTCTCAGCACTGAAATTCATCACCTGCGGCTCAGTCGATGATGGCAAAAGCACGCTGATTGGGCGTTTGCTGGTCGATAGCAAATCAGTGTTGCAAGACCAATTAGCAGGGGTCAGCAAAAGCGGTGCGACCGATTTGGCGCTGCTCACCGATGGACTAGCCGCTGAGCGCGAGCAGGGCATCACCATTGACGTGGCGTATCGTTACTTCGCTACGCCGACGCGAAAATTCATCATTGGCGATGCCCCTGGTCACGAGCAATACACACGCAATATGGTGACGGCAGCGTCCAGCGCTGATGCTGCCGTGGTGCTGGTGGATGCCACCAAACTCGATTGGAAAAATCCCCTGCTGACGCTGTTGCCGCAAACTCGTCGCCACAGCTTACTCGTGCAGCTTTTGCGCGTGCCCAGCATCGTATTTGCCATTAATAAATTAGATGCTGTTGAAGATCCGTCCCTCGCGTATGCCAATATCAGCAAGGCTTTGCAGGCGTTTTGCGTGGAAGCAAAGATCACGGCTACGGCAACGATTCCGATGTCAGCACTGATTGGTGCGAATGTTGTAGAGAGTCAAAAAGGCTGGTGCGGATACGAGGGCAGCAGCTTGCTTGAGTTATTGGAAACCTTGCCGAATCAATCGGAAGATACAACCAAAGATGAGGTGGCTGCTTTCGCCATGCCCGTGCAGTGGGTGGAGAAGTTTTCAAGTTCATCCGATACCAGCCAAGGCCGCCGCGTGTTTTGGGGCCGTATTGCCTCAGGCCACGCCAGCATTGGCTCTGTGGTCACTTTGTTCCCAAGTGGTAAGTCCGCCAAAGTGTCGCAAGTGCTCAGTACGACTCGCGCACCGCTGGACGCGCAAGTGGCTGGACAAAGCATCGGAATCATCCTTGACCAAGAAGCTGATTTATCGCGTGGCGATTGGATTTTGGGCGAAGGCGGAGCGCCAGAGCAACGCGAAATTAGCGCTACGGTTGCATGGATGGATGATGAAGACTTGACCCCTGGCCGCGTCTATCAGGCCTTACATGGGCATCGCTGGGTGAAAGCGAAGGTCAAATCCATTGATCACGTTTTAGATATTCGTGACTTGACTGAGACGGCATCAACGGAGCTGAAACCCAACGCGATTGGTCGCGTGACCCTGCAACTCGCAGCAGGTATTCCTGCTCGGCCTTACGCCCAGTCACGCACTTTGGGTGCGATGATTTTGGTTGATCCCGCGACGAATAAGACTTCAGGCGCTGTATTGATTCAGTAAGGCAGCTGTCAATTGTTAAAATCAAGAGTTACATTTTTTATTTCAAACTAGAAGAACACCATGACACACGTCGTTTCTGAATCCTGTATCCAATGCAAATATACCGACTGCGTAGACGTTTGCCCCGTGGACTGCTTCCGCGAAGGCCCTAATATGCTGGTTATCGACCCCGATGAGTGCATCGACTGCGCCGTGTGCATTCCCGAGTGCCCCGTGAACGCCATTTATGCCGAAGAAGATTTGCCACCCGATCAGCTCCACTTTATTAAGCTCAACGTTGAGTTGGCAAGAGCTGCAGGGTGGAAGTCAATCACCAAGCGTAAGCCTGCGTTGCCTGATGCTGACGAATGGAAAGATAAAACTAACAAGTTGAGTGAGTTAATTCGATAAATATGAGTACAACAGCGATTATTGAAACTGATGCCGTTATCGTCGGCGCTGGTCCTGTAGGCCTTTTCCAAGTATTTGAGCTGGGTTTACTCGAGATTAAAGCGCACGTGATTGACTCGCTAGAGCATGTTGGCGGTCAATGTGTTGAGCTCTACCCTGATAAACCGATTTACGACATCCCTGCCGTGCCTGTGTGCACGGGGCAAGAGTTGACCGATTCGCTCCTTAAACAAATTGAGCCGTTTGGCGCGACGTTTCACTTGGGTCAAGAAGTTACCATCGTTGAGAAAAAGGACGATGGGCGATTTTTTATTGAAACCTCCAAGGGCACGCAGTTTTTGACGAAAACGATCTTCATTGCCGCTGGCGTGGGTGCGTTTCAGCCGCGTCTGCTTAGGGTCGAGGGCATTGAAGCCTACGATGGCACGCAGATGCACTACCGTGTTAAAAATCCCGCCGATTTTGCAGGTAAAAACCTCATCATTGTGGGCGGCGGCGATTCAGC
>JANPAY010000413.1:0-2315 GCA_031430155.1 Comamonadaceae bacterium | reverse complement strand
TCAGATTCGCGCGTGCGTTATCACGTGGCATCCACCAATAACTATCCGTGACACCCTCTCTTGTTGGAATAACAATCAGTTCATCAGCAAGCACAGGCAAGCTCATAGCCAGCAAGCTCAAGCAAAGCAAAAAACGACGCCTGATGGAGTCCATGCCGTTCGCTTAAAGCTTTTTAACCAGCACCTGCGATTTTCGATCCCAGTTATATTTTTTCTTCCGCGCTTCAGGCAGCCAATTAGCATCGACAGGTGAAAATCCGCGCTTGATAAACCAATGGGTTGTGCGTGTCGTCAGCACAAAAATACTCTCAAATCCTGCGGCTTTGGCACGGTGTTCGATGCGCCTGAGCAGCCGCTCGCCATCTCCTTGGTTTTGCACATTGGGCGAGACCGTGAGCGCAGCCATTTCCGCGGTTTTCGCTTCAGGAAAATAATACAGCGCCGCGCAACCAAAAATCACGCCATCATGCTCAATCACGGTGTAGTACTGGGCGTCGCGCTCAATCTCCGTGCGGTCGCGCTTGACCAGCGTGCCGTCGCGCTCAAACGGCTCGATGAGTTGCAAGATAGAGCCGACATCATCAATCGTCGCTTCGCGCAAGCTCTCCAATTTTTCGTCAATCACCATCGTGCCAATGCCGTCGTGGACATAAATCTCAAGCAAGAGCGCACCATCTACGGCATAAGGCAAGATGTGGGAACGCTCCACCCCAGACTTACACGCCTTCACGCAGTGCTGCAAATAAAACGCGGTATCGGTTGGTTGCGTTGCATCAGGCAAAGCAGCAAGGAGTTTTTCAGCATCCACCAGCGGCAGCTCAGTATCCACGGGGCTTGCAGGGTCTTTTTGATCTGTGTGGATGCCGTCAATTTCCGTCAAGAAGATCAGCTTATCAGCTTGCAGGCCAATCGCCACACTAGTTGCCACGTTTTCCATCGTGAGGTTAAACGCCTCACCCGTCGGCGAAAATCCAAACGGCGACAAGAGTACAACCGCGCCCATATCCAGCACTTGGTTGATCGCGACGGTGTCCACCTTGCGCACCAAACCTGAGTGGATAAAGTCCACGCCGTCAATCAAACCGACAGGCCGTGCCGTTAAAAAATTGCCCGAAATCACACGAACCGTTGAACCCGCCATGGGCGTATTCGGCAAGCCTTGACTAAACGCAGCCTCAATCTCATAGCGCAGCTGCCCTGCGGCTTCCTGCGCGCAATCCAGTGCAACAGAATCCGTAATCCGCATCCCGTGCGAATACTGAGGCGTGTGACCTTTGGCAGCCAATTGCTCGTTCACCTGCGGGCGAAAGCCATGCACCAGCACGATCTTCACGCCCATGCTTTGAATCAGGGCGACATCTTGTGCAATCAGACTCAGCTTGCCGTCCGCGATAGCTTCGCCGCAAACGGCCACCACAAACGTCTTGCCGCGATGCGTATGGATGTACGGCGCGACGGAGCGGAACCAAGGGACAAAGGATGAGTTATTCATAGGTCGCTATTATCAGCGCGCCCATGCTAAAAATCCCTTTCCCCATTCATTTTCCAGAAAACTTACCCGTCAGCGAACGCCGTCTTGAGATCGAAGACGCGCTGCGCGCCTCGCAGGTGCTGATTCTGTGCGGCGAAACGGGCTCGGGCAAAACGACGCAATTGCCCAAGATTGTGCTGGGGCTGAAGCAAGCGAAAGCAGCGCGCGAGCAAAAAGAGCACAGCGGGAAGCCACAGCCAGCAAGGCCTGCGGGGCAACGTGCTGACCGCCCCAAGATCATCGCCCACACGCAACCGCGCCGCATTGCCGCGTCCAGCGTTGCCAAACGCATTGCGGACGAGTTGCACACGCCGCTGGGCGAAGTGGTTGGCTTTAAAGTGCGCTTTGCCGACAAGCTATCTAAAAACACGCAAATCAAGCTGATGACGGACGGCATCTTGCTAGCCGAGACGCAAACCGATCCTGACCTTTTGGCTTACGACTGCATCATCATTGACGAGGCGCACGAGCGCAGTTTGAACATTGATTTTTTGCTGGGTTATTTGCGCCAACTCTTGCCGCGCCGCCCGGACCTCACCATCATCGTGACCTCCGCCACGATTGACGCAGACCGCTTCGCGCGGCACTTTGCGAGTACCCGTGGCCCTGCTCCCATCATTACGGTTTCGGGCCGCACCTTTCCTGTCGAGCAGCGCTATCGCCCGTTTGAGGAATCACGCGATTTCGACGTAAACGACGCGATGGCCGATGCACTGGATGAACTGTGGCGCAATCCAAGCGATCAGGGTGATGTACTCATCTTCTTACCTGGCGAGCGCGAAAT